>NC_007715.1 GCF_000010085.1 Sodalis glossinidius str. 'morsitans' | reverse complement strand
ATATACGATAAGCAGATTGAGGGTAATCGTTTCTTTTTGCCAAAACGTATCCTCATCCACTTTAAACACCACGATTTCACCCTGTGTTACAGAATAATTCTTGTCGTCATACAACACTTGGAAAGGATAGGTAGCAGAGCTTTGAAAAATCACACGGCTGCCATACTGTTGGCCTAAGGGTAATTTCAAGACTGGTTGCCAATTATCGTCATCGACTTTAATTATGGTCCGTGGCCGAATTAATGGCATAATATTACCATTCTGGATATCTTTTGCGTAATAAATCGAGTCAGGGTACTTCATTAATTGCCATTGTTTATTCTCGGCAATATAGAAAAAATCATAGTGTTCACCTGTGTGGAGTTTCATCATACCAGGCATATTCACATTTGATGAATCAATTGTCGTGGTATAATTCGCCGAGGATGTCAAACTGACTTTATCGCGATCGCCCGCTACTGCGGGAAGTTTTATTGTTTCAATCCAATTGCCATTGGAAAATTTAACCTGGGTATGTTGTGAAGTAGGCGAGGGTATTTGAAGGTCAATGCTATCCGCCCTCAACGTTCTCACTGGCGCCGAGTCGATCACCCAACCGCCAAAATTCGATAAAAATTTGAAGATATATTCATCATTCTTCTTGATCTGCGTAGTACTGGCAAATAGCATGTTTTTAGTGCTTACTTTGGAAGAGTAAGTTGCACGGGAACGAACAATAATGTAGCTGCCGTTATCTGCTTTAGCCGGCAGGAAGATCTCAGGCACCCAATCAGCATCTGCGATTGTGTAAAAAACGAAGAAGGCTGGTTTTTCTGGAATTACCGGTCCATCGTTATTGGGGGTAGAATAATTCACCTTGTCTCCGCTTATCACCCACATTTCCAGAGCCTGGCTATAGACAAATTTATACTCGCATCCAGTAGTGATATCTAATGTATTAGGGGGCACGTCGACCGGTTTCACATCCAATACAGCGGTAAACTTTGCTGAAGAGCGGATGATGACCCGATTATTGTTATCAGGTTGCAATGGCAATGTTATGTTTTTAGTCCAATTACCATCGGAGAGTTTAAATATTACCTCATCATAGCCAGAGGGTAATTTGCCATTCTTTAGTTCATTAGGAGTGATGGTAATAGATTTTTTTTGCATGATCACTTTCTTATTTTTGGTTATTATAACGAATAGGTATTTTCAATGAAGCATTACTTATTCTTGGAAAAGTTAAATATTAAATAAAACAGCGCTGATTGATATAAAATCCAGCCTGTTGATTGAACAAACAAATTTTAAAAAGTAACAATTGATACATTTTTGTGTTACTACCGATCCAAAACTGACCCAGTGTGCCAATTTAAGCGCTACCACCTGCGGAAAAATCTCCATAGAAGACAATGAAAACCCAACACAACAGATGTCCATCAGCACATGCATAATTTATGCTTCTCACCACAAGCATTTAGCTATTCCAAAAGTCGGCTTAGCAGCGAACTGGCTCGGTTTCCGGCTCACGTATCGGCGCGCAGAGGCTCCTGTACGCCTCTGTAAGCTATTCTCTCGCCTTGTATGCCTGCGGCATAAACCACCAAAAACAGAAGTATGTGGGTCATTTTTACTTCGTCAGAGTGGGTTAGATTTTAATTGGTAATGACATTTTTGAGTGCTGTATGCAAAAAAACTGAAATAGATGAAAAGTGCACTAGCCATAGTTTGTTCATCAGTGGTGCTTATGGGTACCTTGAAAAACATTAGATTCGATAAATAACGGTGATAAAATGACAGAAAAACTAAATTATTTTTTATTTTTCGCTATCAAAGTGCGTAAAAATAACTTGAGTTGAATAATAAGTAAGCTCTTTAAAAAAATAAATCAAGACAGCTAGGTTTTTCGAGGTGCCATTATGTAATTCTTCTGATGGTGCCAATTTCAAATCGAGGACCCGAATTATGGCTCCGCACCCAGTTCGTGATAACGCAATTCAAATACGGCGCAATGTATCTCGGTTTGGCACAGGAGTGACCGTGCTTCATTCTGCTTCTGATGAAATTCCGCTTCCTCGACCGGACAGACTCGCTTCGCTCCCTAATCCGGCCTTGCGGCGAGCGGTGGGATTTTAGGGGATCTGCTTTTGCTGAATTCAGAAAACCCCTGTCCCTCGACTAGGCCTGCTCGCCGGTTCGTGCAGAGTTCACCTTACACTCCGCTGTATCAAGACTAATAAGATAACACGACATAAATTATTGATATTTAATTATTTTAAAATTCAAAACCTGATCTTTCAAGACTCAATTTACGCACCTTGAAGAATCAAAATTTTCTATTTTTTGGCTCTTCCCGAATCAAAAAAAACCTTGCAGTGGCCAAAATGGATATGTATTATGATTCTACAAAAACCGATTTTGTGAGAAAAATGGATGGAAGAGGTTCGGTATGAAAGCAATCCGTTTCTAGAAAATATGATCATTCCCCTTGGTAGAAAAACGGTAAAGCTTTCTCCATTGGGCCGTGACGACAATGTTCTAGTTAATCAGCTTACTGGTGAAGTGTGTGGCACCCATGTTGCAACATATAAGAAAGTTGATTCTCAATGTTTTGTGAAGTTATTTACTGAAAATATAGGCTTAGCTTTCAATTTAAAATCAGCAGGTATTAAAGCTCTAACTGTATTAGTATTTATTGTTCAAAAATCAGCAATGAACAAGGATGTAGTGAACTTAGATTCATATACATTAAAAGAATTTTTGAAATTTAATGATAGAATGATGTTATCTATGACCACCTTCAGGAGAGGACTTGTAGAATTAGAAGAAGCAAAGATAATCGCCAAAGCTTTAAGAAAGGGACATTTTTTTATAAACCCCAATTTTGTATTTAATGGTGATCGTATAGCATTCTCAACGATTCTTGAAAAAGAAAATGCAATGTTAAGTAATTAGTCTCCAGTTGAGAGGGTCACCACTCAAACAGCCCGCTAATCCAAAACCTAAACCTACTAGGAGTCGGACTATGCATGAGAACTCCGATAGCCTGTGTGAGGCTGCAAATCTCTGGCGTTAAGCCAATGAACTTGCGGTTCTGAAACCCAACGTCGATTGGACGGCACGTCGTGCGCATGTCTGTGAATCTCGGCTGCGTCTGGCGGCTAAAGCTGCCCGCGTGAGAAACTGGGATGCAGCATGAACATGAATTACTTCATCGAAGTGTTGTAGTAAAAGAAGTTCTCGTACTCCATTGACGGAGACAAGATTGTCGTCGATGGAAACCTCGACCTCTGCGATACGAGCATTACCAGAATACCGGATAACCTGAAAGTTGGCGGGTTCATCCATTTGCATCCTGAGGAAATAACCAATATTGCTTATCGTAAATTCTTGAGAGAGGGCGATTACACGGTTTTTGCAGCATGGATAAATGGTGAGTGCTCCGTTGTTGTTAACTCAATGATTTATACATTGGAAGAGTTCTACGGCGAAACACCAACGACAGATGTCGAACAGGCGGCCCGGGATTGCGTGGCTGAACTGGAGCAACGCAGGTAAATGGAAAATTACCGCTTGATGAAATATTACGATATTCCTCTAAGCGAAATTCACAAGGCCATGAGACTTTTGCAAAAACTCATGGATGTTGGTTATTTAGCACGAGAAATCGCACAAGCAGCATTGGCGGAGGAAGTAAAAAGAGCAGAAAAAAAACAGGTTCGTGTCTGGCATTACGAAATATGCAATGTGTCTGGAAATTGGCATGAAGACGAAACGTCACACAAACCCGACGAAGAAATGTTTGTCGTTCGCAATGTACAGCCTGTTTATTTTGGGGAATACACAGAGCCAGAGAACAGTACGACATGGATAAACGTTTCTGACTGCCTACCCGAACTGGATACCCCCGTTTTAGGTTGCTGGTTTTCTGATAACGGTAATTTTGTTCTGGATTGTTAAGTCCGTACCATTTTCACTAATTCAGATGGCTGGGTCTGGGCTGTTGCCGAACATTTTGGGGAAGGAGAATGGCTTTTCGGCGATGACTACCCGGTTGAATTCTGGATGCTGCTTCCGGGTAAGCCTGAATTGGTAGGGGGTGCAGCATGAACGACATCCTGACTTACACCTGCCTGCATCTGAATACACTCTGCGCGGTAACTGGAAATCTCGGCGTGCCTTTTTTCAATCAGGCAATGAAGGCATTGCTGAATTCCCCTATGACGATTGAGCTGTTTCTGGCACAAGAGTAAAAAGCCCGCGAAAGCCGCCAGCTTTTCTCGGTGCAGAATGTTCAGCCCTATGGCCCAGAGCAGACACTGCAACCCTACCAATTCGATTTCTGCCCGCAATTCGACTGCGTTGATGACCCGTCAGAGGACGTGGAATTCGAGTGCATAGGCACCATCTGCCATGCGCGCCCGTTCAAGTTCGCTCGACGCTGGAATGCGTTGACGGGGAAGCGCCGCGTTCGGCGACGTTTGAGGCTGATACGCGGTTTACAGAGAAAGAGCGGAAAATCATCTTCTTCGCCCTGCAGGGCCTGACCGCCAAAGATATTGGTCGGCGTATGGATATATCTTACCGCACGGTCGAAAAACGGCGGCAAGTGATTTTCGATAAGACTGGCGCGCACAGCACCCGAGATCTGACCATGTAATGCCGCGAAAACGGCATCGATCGCTATATTCCGCCATCGATGTTGTCGCTATCGAGCCATGTTCTGAGCCAGGGATGTGTCGCATTAAAACCAGGCCGACAACATCGCTTGCAACCAATAGCCATGAAATCCTCAATTTGCGTCGCTTGGTTAAATTCTATCGGAGTGTGCAGGTGGAAAACCCTCCGAGTGAAGAGAGGGAATGGGAAGATGCCACATCCGTGCTTGTTGCAGCGGCATTTTTAGTCGTCGACAGCATCGATATTGATAGCACCGAATGTAACGAAAAAAGCGGAGGTGCCGCATGAGTAAATATTATGAAGCCGTCATTTCAAGCAACGCAGAACGCTGAGAGTCTACATTGCGGCAGAGGCCAAAGTGAAAGTGTCTAGATTCATCTTCGAGCAGGACGGAGAATACGGCTCTTTCTACAAGGCCACACGTTTCGAGGAAATTACCCAAGAGCTATACATTAGCAAGACCGAGAAGCAGATTGACCACGTGAACGAATTCGCCATCAAGCAATACTGCGCGTTACTGTCCCTGTTCGGCGAAGAAGAGAGTTACAGCGAGGATGAGCTACGGGATGCACAGGCGATACTCGACAATCCCGAGGGCGAGGAAGCGGAAGATGTTGCCCGCTATGACGCGCTACTGCAAAAGGTTACCACGCACAGGGTAACGATGGAGAAGGACGCGACGCTTGTGGATATAAATCCGCCGCGCTGTGCCTGTATCGAGGTGAGGAAATTGGTAGTGAGGTTGTACATAAATACAACTATATCCCCATAATTATAAACACGAACCCCGATTTACCCCCGGAATCTGTGGACAATCCTGAGGAAAACGCGCTGGAGATAACGGAAATCATTGAGGCTGTAGAAATTGATGAATCGGTTAATTATTCGCCAAATTGTGATGACCGGTCATCCGAATCTGACGAGACCAAGGCGCGGGACTGGCCTGACCTGGAACTGGATGTCGCCCGGGCGCTTTGGGAAGGTGAGCTTCATTGGGAGGCTATTCCTTCTGAGGTAGATCAATGGGCGCGGAAGATGGTGAAGTGCCGCGATAGGGAAATGATGCGCTGGTTTCTGGCCCTGCGTATGTTGCCAGTTTCGTTGAGCAGGAATCTGTGGGCGAGGGGACATGGTCTGAAGAATCAACGGATGAATGCGGGGATAGTGCTTCGCTAACGAAGCAGGAAAAAGACGTCGTTAAGCTCCTGGGACTGGATGCGGAGTGGGTAGCGCGTTACCTTGAAATTGAATCCACTGAGTGTAACGAAATCGCAGAAGCCGAAAGCCCGGATGCTGATGATGAGTGGGTGCCGGGTTTGCCCGAGGATGAGCCGGAAACCACTATAGCAAGCGAAGCGGTGGATATGCCAGTTATCGCTGAACTGGAAACGGTAGATGCCGAAACTGTCGAATCCGAGGTTCAGTACTCGCCGGAAACGGACATGCCGGCCTTCCTCAGTGACCTGAAGCCGGTTAACGGGACTGTGGAAGACGGCAGACTGTTTGCACAGTGGATGCGCTTAACGCAAGATCGGCTGGCGGCTCACTGGTGCTGTGGGGTCTCGATAACGGGCTTAACCACTCGGCCGACGGGTATTCCAGCACCCAAATCCAGCTTGTCCATCGTGGTAGCATTGCGGCACTGTATTGGTACCGGAACGCCCTGCGCAAGTCAGAGGATAGTCCCGCTCTGGTGCTGGGCACTGCGTTGCATGCGGCCATTCTGGAGCCTGAGCGTTTTGCGACGGAATACGCCTGCGCGCCGTCGGTGAATCTGCGTACCAACGAGGGCAAGGAACGGCTCGTGGCCTTTGAGGCAGATTGCGCGGAGCATGGCATGACACCGCTCAAGCAGGAAGATTTCGATACCGTCTGCCTGATACGGGATTCAGCGCTGGCCTCGTTGCTGTCGCTGTTCTGGCGCATGGAAAACGGGCTGTTGCTCAAGGTGTGCCCGGACTGGCTGGGTGAATTTGCGGGCTCGCCGCCTTTGGCTACCCTTTGCCAATCAGACCACCATTGCCGCCGCCACAGGTGACCTGCGTGCCAAAATACGATCCACCGCATCGCCACCATCCTGCGAAACGCCATCGGGTCGCGGGGCCAGCCGAAGGGGCGCTCTCCCTGGATCATGATGAGCTGGTATTGGACCCAGACGGGCCTGACCAGGATATCGAGATGGTGCACAGCATAGAGACGCAACGGCGTCAGCATTTTTTCCGGCACCACGGTATTCATGGACATATCGTGGTTGTTGATAACCACGGCCTGGTGGCCCAGCAGGTACCGTATGGTGTCGGAAATCGTCGGACACTGGTCGTTTTCCAGTACGGCGGCCTGCTGTACGTCCGCTACGGCCAGCAAGGCCGCGTGTATTCCCTCGCGATCGTCGTGATTGTTGATCGCATGCGAGTGCATAAAGCGCGTCAATAGCTGACTGTCGGTTTCTTCCTCGCGTCCTTCGGTGGCAGGTGCAATGGACTCCACCTTGTCCACGCCAACAATCACGGTATCCATGCGCAGCGGTGCGTGGGCGGGTAATAGGAATGTTCCCGGTGTTTTGCTGTGCAGCCGGGGGCGCACCGAGCCGAGACCGTTTAACGTTAACGGGGTTTCCAGTACCCAGCGCGCGCGGTTGTTATCCGAAAACACAGTGCCGACAGATACCGTCTTGTCCAGTTATCTTGCAAAACATATTCCAGCATCGAGCACCACGCCCTTTATCTCCGCTTCTAGCACACGACGCTATCGGGGAAAACCAGTCGCCATGCATTGAACGTAGGCGAGTAAAAAGGTATTGCCGCAGGGCGCCAGAGGCCAAATGTCCAGTCGTGATTATCGTCGAGTCGTCTTACTCTCATGTTCTGGGTTTCCCTGTTTTGCCTCTGCCAGTTTCCTGCAACAGCACAAACCCTTCGTTGTCTGCCAGTACCCGGTTTCGCGGAAGCAGCCGGTCCTTATCGTCGGCGGTCTTATCGATGAATTTTTTCACCATCCATGAATGCTTGTACATTGCCAGCAGCTCACGATCGGCGATGTCGCCGTGTGTACCGGTATAGTTAATGGCCGACACCCGTTCCCCGAGCGACGTCAGCATGCTTTGTAGGCCGTCCATCAGTCGACGACGCGGATATTTTTTCACGTGGCCTCCACAGATAAGATTGGGCGAAAACACGCCGTATTTAACATAATGAGTCTTACCCGCACTGCCGTTCTGCCACTCAACAGCAAAACATCGCCAAACCGCCAAAAGTGCGGGTTTTCTTGTCCGAATTGGGCGGTTTTCGGCGACAATATTTTGTTAACAAATAGCGGGTGTTCAGGTTGGGAAAAAACCGAAGCGAACACCGTAAAAGTGCGGGTTTTCTCATAAAATATCGAGGACTGAAATACGGCCCTTGATGTAGCCATCCAGCGAGTAACGCATCGCATCCCAGCAGAGATTCCAGTCGTCTGCGATTACCGGCAAAATATCACCTGTATTGCGATCGACCTTGTACGAATACAAGCGTGCCTCTTCCAGAGTTTTTTACAGCGCGGGTATGTATATCCGTTTGAATCCCCGCAGGCAGGATATGCCACTTCACTTTGCCGCCGGGAAAATGTTGAAGCCCTGTCGCCGCAAATAACTGATCGTTTCCGGTCTGCTGTTATCTGCCTTGATTGGCCATCGCCGAGACTCAGGTACGTTGTCGTAAAATCCGGCCAGCACATCTAGTTCAACCGCCACGTCCCACGCTTCGTATTCGACGTACAGATCACTACCCAGTATGAAACTCCGGATTAACGTGCTGGGATCGCTGGCAAAACCAAAGTCAGCGTCGAAAAACAGGCGCTCCGCATTGCCGAAGAGCATCACCTGCCGCTTGAATGGGTAAAACGGGGATTTGAGGCGGCGCGGCACATCGGGGCAGACCCGGAATATTTTGTGCAGAGGTACATCCTGAAGGCTGAGATAGCGGCGATACCGGAGTTCGAGGCGGTGTTTTTTGAGATAGTGCGCGAGGAGCACGACAGGAGCCAACGAAAATAGCGTTAAAAACGCCTGTACTGGCCTTGGGTAGGTTTAAACTCTTTCGATGCCTTTCACATCAAAAGCCGATAAAATCTCGCAGAGGGGATTGTGGTGCGTTTTAGCGGCATCCTCGAAGTGCGAGTCTGCCAGCTTCCGCTACTACAGGAAAAACGCGGGTTATGGTTGACAATAATTAGCCATAGTGACTATATAGTTTTTACTATAAGAAAAAACAGCTTTATGCGTTGGCTTCGCCAGTACTCCTCAATCCGGCCTCGCGCCGGAATTTTTTATCTCACAGCCTCCTTGAGCACTTTCCCAGCGTAAAACGCGGGAACCCGTGCCGCCGGAATGGTCATTGCCTCGCTGGTTGGCGATATCGCGGATTTTAAACGCCGGAAGGACGGAGTGTGATTTCTGATCTAGTGAGAATTCAGAAGAATTTAACGGCGATAGTTACGATTGCAGAAGCCAGACCCACACACCCGAGCATCACCTTAGTGAGTTTTATGAGCAATCCGTTTGTCAGAGCTTCCATGTCCTTGCGGACTAGCGCGATATCTGCCGATTGCTCCCTTCGCAGTAAAGCAATCTGTGCCTCGTTCTTCTCGAAAAGTGCTGCCATGTCTTTTCGCACACCTGTGATTTCGGCATTGGTCCTATCCGCTCTTGCCGCGGCCTCTTTGCGGGCATCAGCGATCTCAAAGGCCAAATCCTTGCGAACTTCGGCAATGTCGCGTTTTACCTCGGCAAACTTGGCGTCAGTCTTTTCGAACTGGGCCACAGTGTCCTTGCGAGCTTCCACGATTTTGGCGGACAGGTCCTTGCGCGCATCCTCAAGGTCACGTCGGGTCGCCACATCCGCCACCTCGTGAGACTTGCGTACGGCGATAGAAATCGCCCGCGCTTGGTCTTTTGGCAAACCTGCGTTCTCCAGCATCTCTACAAACTCTTGCGTATCAAATGCGACTTGGCCCATTGGCGGCTTCTCCTGTTTTGAGAAAGTGTAACCTGCATAGCCAAGGCGCACAAATTTGCACAATTTTGTGCAGCAATAAATCGGTCTGAATCCCCAATGCGGTAAAAGATTGTGCGCTATCTTTGATGTACAAAAAGCCCGAAATCAAGTCCGCAAAACGGGCCGCAGGCCATTTTGACGATGTCATTAAAATGGTTCGGTGCAGCTTGCGCCGCGGAATCCGCGCCAACCGTAGACACGAAAAAAGGCCAGACGTTAATCCGGCCCCTTTCCCTATTTCGCGTCCCAAACCTTGGAAGGGGTCACTGAGATTAGACCACGGTTCGTGCTAGTCTGTCTAACCAAGCCATGACTAACCTCGATTACGTCTAGAAACAGCATACTCGACACTTTCGGTCCTTACTCAGGCCGGATTTTTTTGCGTTAGCGTGCTTTAAATTCCGTTTTCTGAGTTGTCCCCTTTTAACTTATGGCGATAGTTCCTAGGGCTACCGCTTCCATCTTAAATTCAGGCGTAAATTTTTGCGTCCGTTTCACTAAACTATACGTTTTGTATCTAAGTTTAGCGTTCTGATTATTTTACCTTATTTAGGGTAACCGGCTACTGTCGAAGAAAATTTGTTCATCGCTCTAACCGCGTCGATTTTATCGTGGATACCCATACGAATACCATAATCCGGTGTGTAACGTTGGGGGGTGGAATAATAAGGAATCCCATTGCCTCCCATGATGGTATTTATCTTTCCGTAGCCCTGATTATAAGATTTGCTTTCGCCAGCATGCTGGAGCCCCATGTTATGACCAAGCTCATGACGCATCACTGTCGTACCACAATTGATTGAGCCTGATGCTATCATGCTGCGTGAGTCAGCTTTCACGTAAGCCATGCCGCAGCCGTCTTCCGTACCCTCATAATAAACGCCGCAGGCTTTGAGATCGCGCCTCCATCCTTGAACCGTAGGATCGTCGCGTAATTCACTGATTACATTCGATAACGTTTTCCAATTCTTTTTAGCGATAATCTGTTTCAATCCTACGAGACGGAAACGGAAGTTAGCTCCGGAGTTTTCCAACGCTTCATTGGTGAGATTAAAAGCTTCGATTAGACGATTGCGTATGACATGTTCCCCGAGTTTATCGGCAGCTTTATCGCT
>NC_007714.1 GCF_000010085.1 Sodalis glossinidius str. 'morsitans' | reverse complement strand
TGAAGTACCCTGACTCGATTTATTACGCAAAAGATATCCAGAATGGTAATATTATGCCATTAATTCGGCCACGGACCATAATTAAAGTCGGTGACTCTAATTGGCAACCAGTCTTGAAATTACCTTTAGGCCAACAGTATGGCAGCCGTGTGATTTTTCAAAGCTCTGCTACCTATCCTTTCCAAGTGTTGTATGACGACAAGAATTATTCTGTAACACAAGGTGAAATCGTGGCGTTTAAAGTGGATGAGGATACGTTTTGGCAAAAAGAAACGATTACCCTCAATCTGCTTATTGTATATAGCGATAAAGCCGCCGATAAACTCGGGGAACATGTCATACGCAATCGTCTGATCGAAGCTTTTAATCTCACCAATGAAGCGTTGGAAAACTCCGGAGCTAACTTCCGTTTCCGTCTCGTAGGATTGAAACAGATTATCGCTAAAAAGAATTGGAAAACGTTATCGAATGTAATCAGTGAATTACGCGACGATCCTACGGTTCAAGGATGGAGGCGCGATCTCAAAGCCTGCGGCGTTTATTATGAGGGTACGGAAGACGGCTGCGGCATGGCTTACGTGAAAGCTGACTCACACAGCATGATAGCATCAGGCTCAATCAATTGTGGTACGACAGTGATGCGCCATGAGCTTGGCCATAACATGGGGCTCAAGCATGCTGGCGAAAGCAAATCTTATAATCAGGGCTACGGAAAGATAAATACCATCATGGGAGGCAATGGGATTCCTTATTATTCCACCCCCCAACGTTACACACCGGATTATGGTATTCGTATGGGTATCCGAGATGGAAGCGGTAGCCCTAGGAACTATCGCCATAAGTTAAAAGGGGGCGACTCAGAAAACGGAATTTAAAGCACGCTAACGCAAAACAATCCGGCCTAAGTAAGGACCGGAAGTGTCGAGTATGCTGTTTCTAGTTGTAATCGAGGTTAGACAGACTAGCACGAACCGTGGTCTAATCGCAGTAACACCTTCCAGGGTTTGGGATGCGAAATAGGGAAAGGGGCCGGATTAACGTCTGGCCTTTTTTCGTGTCTGCGGTTGGCGCGTAGATTAGCCCCCTGAATCTCCAGACAGATAGACACTCTTAAAATAAGAGGTAGTCTAAAAGCTATGTTTAATACTGGTCACAACGAAAAAATGATCGAAGTTCTGTCTGGATCTGAACGCCGCCGTAGGCGTACCGCTCAGGAAAAAATCGCTATTGTTCGGTAGACTATGGAGCCCGAGATGACGGTATCTCACGTGGCTCGCCTGCATGGCCTCAATGCTAATCAGGTATTCACTTGGCGACGGCAGTATCAGAATGGCAGCCTCACTGCCGTCAGTGCCGCAGAAGAAGTGGTTCCGGCCTCGGCACTCACTGCTGCCATGAAGTAGATTAAAGAGCTACAGCGGTTGCTGGGGGAAAAGACGATGGAGGTTGAGCTCCTCAAAGAAGCTGTGGAGTACGGCCGGGCAGCGCACGCGCCCTTGCTGCCCGGGGATTCGGACTGACACAGGTCAGCCGCGCTCTTAATGTGTCGCGTGCGCAGTTATCGGTTTATCTTCTACGCTCTGCCGAGTGGCAGGATCACCGACAGCAGCCTAACCATAACGATAGCGAGCTTATTAGCAGAATACGGCATCATACCGCTGAATTGCCGACCTATGGCTACAGACGAGTCTGGGCGTTACTGCGTAATGAAAGCCAGCAGGAGGGGCTTCCGATGGTTAATGCCAAAAGGGTCTACAAAGTCATGCGCGACAATCATCTGTTGCTGGAGAGAAAGGGCGTTCCTAAAGAGCAGCGTAGTCACAATGGCAGGGTTGTGGTTGCTGAAAGGAACCTCAGGTGGTGCTCTGATGGCTTCGAGTTCAACTGCCATAATGGCGATAAGCTGCGTGTCACGTTCGCGCTTGACTGTTGTGACCGTGAGGCGCTGGACTGGATAGCGACAAATGGCGGATACACCAGTGAAATCGTGATGGATATCATGGTAAACAGCGTCAGTAAGCGGTTCGGAAATGAGCTTCCAGAGGTCCCCATTGAGTTCCTGAGCGATAATAGCTCCTGTTACACAGCGAAGGAAACGGAGGCGTTCGGTAATCTACTGAATCTTGAAACGAGGACAACGGCAGTAAGGAGTCCACAAAGCAATGGAATGGCTGAGAGCTTCGTGAAGACGATGAAGCGCGACTATATCAGTATGATGCCCAAACCGAATCAGCAAGTGGCGTTGAAAAACCTGGCTATCGCGTTCGAGCACTATAACGAGAAGCATCCACACAGCGCGCTGGGGTATCGCTCACCACGAGCGTATCGTCGCCAGCGAGAGTCGCTAACTTAAAAGTGATCTTGCGTCTGGAAATATAGGGGCAAATCCAGTTGCCCGAAAGATGCTTCATCATTGAAGAGAGTATCGAGGTGAATTTCGGTGATGGGAGAATTCTGCGATTCTCCGTGGACATTGTCGCGCCCGGTAGCTGAATTCACATTGATAGGTTAGGCCGCCTGCCGTGAAATGGCGGCAACTATTTCAAATTGAAGATTAAGCTATATCTTTGAAAAAATGCGGACAATGTGGTTCTTCAATGGCTTTTGAGTGGACGCGCACTGAAAAGCTCGATGGCTGGTTGGGCAAGGGTACGTGTCCAGCGTGTGGTCACGTTTCGGTTCACCTGTCGGGAAGCCCTGAATTTCAGCATAAAGCAAAGCAGTTTATTGCAGTGAGAGTCAGAACGCGGCCATTCAGATTCTGAGAGAAAATTTATGTCGTTATTGTTACAGCGCGTCGAATGCATGAAGGAATATTCGCGATTGGCGGGTCTTGCTGAGGAACGAGAAGCGCGGGGAGAATGGAGGCAAGTTGCCGCGCTCTGGGAAAGGGCGGCGGAAGCAGGACGGCAAGTGAATCATGGCGACAAGGCCATCGCTCGGTTAGCGGCCTGCCGCCGTCGTATCGAAAATCAGGAAAACGATGACTAGCACCCTGTCGCACCATGACCACGTATTCAAAAAGTTCCTCGGCGATATCGCTGTAGCTCGGGACTTTCTGGAAATCCATCTGCCGCCGCATCTGCGCAAACACTGTGATTTCAGTACTCTGGCGATGGCTTCCGGCTCGTTTATCGAAGACGATCTCAAGGGCCAGTGCTCGGGCAAGGGCGCGTGCGCTATCCATTTTTTTGCCCGTCCGTACTCCACAGCTTCTTTGAGGAGTTCAACCTCCATCGTCTTTTTCCCCAGCAACCGTTGTAGCTCTTTAATCTACTTCATGGCAGCAGTGAGTGCCGAGGCCGGAACGACCTCTTCTCCGGCGCAGACGGCGGTCAGGCTGCCATTCTGGTACTGTCGTCGCCAGGTGAACACCTGATTAGCATTGATGCCATGCAGGCGAGCCACGTGAGATACCGTCATCCCGGGCTCCATCGTCTGCTGAACAATAGCGATTTTTTCCTGAGCGGTACGTCGACGGCGGCGTTCAGGGCCAGACAAAACTTCGATCATTTTTTCGTTGTGACCAGTATTAAACATAGTTTTTAGACTACCTCTTATTTTAAGAGTGTCTATCTGTCTGGAGATCTAGGGGGCCAATCTAATTGGCGACAAAGACGCTGATTTAAGCAAGTTGTGTCTTAAAGCCTATAATGGACACGGAAAATCCTTCAAACTCGACACCATTGATGATACGTTAACAACTGAAAAACTGGCCCCTAAAAAAACATTGAAAGGTATTGCTGTATTTTCCTCAAATGATGAGTCGGTTTATGACGCCTCCATGGTTAAACTGAGCGACGATTGCGATAGCCACGATAATAAATAAATCATCGGCAGGGGTTTTCCCCTGCGTTGTTTTAGCATAACACATTATCCGAAGACACTATTCTCTACTTCAACATAGACAGTCGAGAAAAAACATCGCCGCGTTCTTTATCCAAAAAAGACAGATACCGTGCATAGACTCTTTTGGCATACCACATTCTAAAGGGTGCGTTGGCATTTTTAAATCCTGCATTATAGGCACCGACCGATTCCCAGTTAACGCCATTGGCAGAGATATTTTTAGCCAGGATATACGCACCAACATAAATGTTTTGGCAGGGGTCATTTAACAGCTTTTCTCGTGTTATCCCCCATTTGTTCTTAAGAAACGGAAACCACGACGAATTGATTTGCATCAGCCCCACGTCTTCACTGACGACCTTACCCTGACGCCGGTTAAGGCCAACGGCGCGGGGATTCATACCGCTTTCGACCTCCGCTATCGCTATCAACAACAGCGGATCAATACGGTAGGTACGCGCCGCTGACTCAAAACATGCCGCCATAGCGGCTTTGGGGGGTAGGGAATGCGCCACCGCGCCAAAGGCCAGCGAAAAAAGCGCCTGAGCAACGAGCCATATCAGGCCGTAAAATAACATTTTCATAGAGGATTAATCGACGGTTCAATAACCACATAGATATAAAACGTCAGATACAGAAACGGCACAAACGCCACATGCTTTTTTCTCCATGACCAGGCCATCGCCATCACATAAGCAATCCCGATATAGACAAAGGAAAATATCGGCGATAACCATAAGCCTACCGCGGTAATCAGATAGATATCGCCTTCCCCAAACAGGGCCCCCTGCCTGTCGCCCTTCACCCACAGATTACAGACCAGCATAAACAGCACCATCTGCTGAAAAGTGTCAGAGGTATCGTCCCCCATGAATTTTTGCGGTATGCCATAATGACGCCCCGCATAGACACGAATTTCCCCCTACACCCATACGGCAAAAACTTCAACACCTTCTTTATCAGCCTTATCAAAAAAATCGCCCACGGATGAAGTATCCAGGCAGTAATCCCCCATCAGGTGATCATCCGCGTTCAAATCAGCAAGCTTGATATACCGCCAAGCCAGAGGACTGGCTATCTTTTCCACATCCAGCAATAGCGGACCTTCGACGTACCAGTCTTCCGGTAAGGAAGAAATCGCCGTCCCACGAAGGTTAAGATAGCCGCCAACCCACAAATTACGGGGAAGCGTGGTAATCAGAGAATTTTCCAAATCTAGAGCATCCTCGACACGAAAACTCTCCGGCAAAGAGACAATTCGGGTATTTTCAAGAAACAGTCCGCCGCCCACGCTTAAATCCGGCGGTAGTGCGGTTATCGACGTATTTCGCAAATCCAGATCTTCCAGTACGTTCAATCCGATGGGTAATGTTGCCAGCGGGGTATTTCTTAAAATCAGATGCCCGCCAACCAACAATTCGTCCGGTAGTCGCTGAATATCACTACCAGCAAGATCGACATCATCGCTAATCAACGTTTGTCCACCCGGCGTACGGGAAAAATGGATTTTTTTGGCGTCCAACCAGTCGAAGAAATTAGCCATGCGCCACCTCCAGTTGGAAACTATTTCCCTGGATTGACGCCAGTAGTATTGTAAAAATATTTCTTTCAAAATAAAAACTTATTACTTCCCGCCTGACGGGAAGATGAGTAAGATCACAGCTAGCCATAGCAGCCTCTCGGTTAGGTTGTGGTGGTTAGCTGATAGCGGCGGTGCAGTCCGCCACTATCAGCGATAAGCGATATAATCTGTTGTTTTTGCTATTTTTTTAAACGCATTCTCATTAGCCCCATAGTCTACTATGCGGCAGCGTGCTCTCTGCACAATAGCTGGCAGGTTCTCAATTGTTAAAGAGCGGGGTGCTGAAAACGAGTGCATACGCACAGCACCGCACAAGGCGCCAAAATACATCAGCCAATAATGAATCCACCGGGATACAGCCTAAATTCAGGCAATATTATCCCACACGCAATTGCGCTATTTTTAAAAATGACTAGTTCGTTTTTTTATTTTCTTTCCGATAAAATGTATTATTACTGAAAATTTTTGGTCTGGGTATCACCGTAACGGTGACAAATGGGTTACTTTTTAATCAAACAGACATTTTTTTCGTTCTACAAGGTTAATAATTACAAAAAAACGAAATTATATTCACTCGATATGATTGATAATCATTCGTAAGAAATTAAAGAAGAATAACGCCTTCAGTTGAGAAAACGTGTCTAATTCATATTTTTTAGATGAACTTTTAATATGCGAACCTATCGTATTAACGCTAACGTTTAGCTTCATAGCAATCTCATCTCGACTGAACCCAGCACAAGACATTAAAAGAACCTCTAGTTCTTTTTCTGAAAGTTTTGAAGTAAAACTATTATTCATGCAAAAATCATCTACAATGGATTTTTTCATGCAGCACCCCCCAATTTCATGAGGGGTGTATGTTGGCTCGGGGTCAGATTGCGCGAAAAACAGGCAAACAATACTAGCAATGCGGGTCGTGCTTCACAGGCAAGCACACGGAAGGTAGACTTCGGCATAGTCCGGCTCCTGGTTCTTTCAGGTGTTGGATTAGCTGGTAGTGAGAGGTGATCACTCTTGCTATCAGCGCTTAACATAGCTGTTTATGTGATAAATTCTACGCCTTTCCCTGAAAAAATCTCCCTTTCATAAAACTATTTTTAGTTAAAAATCATTATCTTAAAATAAAAAACCTGTCGTTGCAGATGCCCGGTTTTTATCTATTTCGTATACTACGCATTACAATGATTATTTTGAGATTCGTTAACTTTGACAACCCTTTCCCCCAAAGAAACCACCAGTGACCTGAGCCATTTGGCTTTCTGTGCGCTCGTGGCTCTCCATTTTGCCCGTGAGGATGGCATAGCGAGTTCACCCTATGCCGAAAACCTCTTTCTTATTCGCTGGCTGGCTCAGGCACAGAAGCAAAAGCGCTTCCCCAAAAGCGTCGCCGTAGATATTGAGTGGCTACTGGAAAAAGGGCGAAAGCAAGGCCCCGCTGGAAAGCTGAAACAGCATCTTGAATACTTGTGGCAATCGTGCAGCGGAGACGTGATAGCGCAATCTGACCTGTTCCGTCTGACCTTCGCAACCGAATATCTGAAAGACCAGGGCTGGAATAATGAGGTGATGAGTGAAAGAGAATGGCTATCCGGTCGTTTCACCGAATCAGAGAGCAACCAAAATGGCTTTTATGCTGAAAAATCAGCGCTGAATGCGGCGTACAGCGAAAAAGGGAAACAGCTTCACGCACTGGAATGCCGGTTAACGGGGCAGGTAAATATTTTTATGGACACATTAAAAAAATATGGGCTAATCACGCATCGAGCAGCGTCAGACAGCCAATACCATCCGGTGATGCTGACACCAAACAAATAGCATCATAAATAATATACATTGGATTAAAAGCACACCCGGCTATTGACCACAGGCCAACGGTAATCGACATCATTCTGCTACCATCGTCCGCGAGAGGATGAACAAAAGAGGGATAGCCACCCATGACCGAACAAAAACGCCCTACGCTGACTATCAAGCGAAAACCGAAAATCTTTGTGAACCCGAAGCACGCAAACAACCCCGCGCCTCCACCGCCAAAACCGGCGAAGCAACCCAAGGCAAAAGCACCGAAGCCGGTCAAAGAGTCAAAGCCTAAACAGGAGCCGCCCAAGCCCTTGAGCCGGGAAGAGCGTATGGCACGGAACCGGGCGAAAAAGCTGCGCCGAGGTCAGGAGGCGATCGCCGGTTTGGTGGCACATTGGCCGCAACTCTTCAGCCTCGAACAACCGAATCCGCTCAAAATTGGCATTGCGGCAGACATTTATAAGGACATCAAGGCACGTAAACTCGAATTAACCCGCGCCAAGGCCGGGGCTTCGCTGATGTTCTACACTCAAACGCCGGTTTATCTGGAAACCGTGTGTGTCGGCGGCAGCCGTTTTGACCTCAGCGGACAGCCCTGTGGCGCGATTACTGAAAAACAAAAAGCCTATGCCCAGGAGCAGCTTGAAAAATGGCGGGCCGAAGCAGATGCCACCGCGTCACAGGGGGCAGAGCCGACGCCATGAGCAAGAAATTTACCCCGACGCCCCATGATGCGGTGTTTAAGCAATTTCTCCACGACAAGGCCACCGCGCAGGACTTTTTCGATATCTGGTTACCCGATGATATCAAGGCGCTGTGTGACTGGGAGACCCTGAAGCCTGAATCTGAAACGTTTATCGACCCGGACATGAAGCCTTATCAGAGTGATATTCTCTATTCAGTGAACGCGAAAGGTGCCGATGGCTATATATATTGTGTGCTAGAACACCAATCGTCACCCGACAAACTGATGGCCTGGCGATTGATGCGCTACAGCATGGCGGCGATGCAGCGGCATCTGGAAGCCGGGCATGATAAACTGCCTTTGGTTTTTCCTGTGCTGTTCTACTGCGGCGAAAAGAGTCCGCACCCGTACAGCACCAACTGGCTGGATTGCTTTGAGCGGCCCGATATCGCGGCAAAGATTTACAGCCAGCCGTTCCGATTAGCTGATGTGACCACGCTCGATGATGATGCCATCATGCAGCACCGGCGCATGGCGCTGCTAGAGTTGATTCAAAAGCATATTCGTCGCCGGGATATGACGGAATTGCTGGACAGTATTGTTAAACTGCTGTCGTACAATTATTATACGGATACGCAGGTCATCACAATGATGAACTACCTTATCCAGGAAGGTAACGCGGCTTCGCCACGCACGTTCATTACCGAGATAGCCAAACGGGCAGAGAAACATGAGGAGGCGCTTATGACCATTGCTGAAGCATTGAAGCAGGAAGGTAGGCAGGAAGGTATTCAAGAGGGCGTTCAAAGAGTTGCACGTCAATTACTGGCTGATGGTGTTTCACCATCAATTGTAAAGCATGCTACCGGCCTCAACGAAAACGAACTTATGAATTTGAAAAACAAATAATTATTTTCTTTATGTTTGAAATGATGCCCGCAGGGCATAGTAGGCGGCAAAGAATGTGTCATATTGCACCATTCTTACATGCCGCCGAAGCCCGGCGTAGCCGGTAAAGGTACCACCAGAGACGCACCACTCCTCCCCCGCGCTGCAAAGCCCTACAGCCTTTCAGCAAGTACGTGTTACACAAAAGCCCCTATAAACCCCGGTGAGCGCTCAGAACGTCGCTATGCGACGTTCTGAGCGTGATTTCCGGGGCGTTAGCGGATGCGTAGCAGACGCTTACGGGGGCGACACCTTTTTAGTTACAACAACAAATATGACCAACCGATAAATAAGCCAAAACACAGCCCCGACGGGCCAAGGCTGATTTTTTCTTTGTCTTTGAGGTACGTTTTCTGAGCGGCGCGGCCATTGGCCGCTGCGAGCGAAGTCCTTTTTGGTTTTTTTTTTAGAGTTTTTTTGTGGGTTGCGCGGTTATCTACAGACTAGCGCTCGTCTAAATTCTTTTCCTGTTTTAAGAATCTATAGTGATATTGCATCTATCCCTGAGAGTGCATCTAGCCTTTGGCTTTGAATTGCATTGATGTGTGGATAAGTACCGTGCTCTTGTGGAGGTATTGGGCAAATGCGGGAATTTTTAGCGGGAATGGTGATTTTTTCGGTGGGGTTTGGTCAGAAAATGACCGTGGCGGAATTCAGGGCGAGCGAAGCCCTGCGCCGTTAAGCGCATAGTTTGACTTACGGTATATCGGTTAGCCGGTGCCGGGCGGCGCGGTCGCCAGTTTGCACATGGCATGGTAACGCTGCGTGACCATTCGACTCAGTTCAACATGCCCCATTTCCCCAAGCTCTTCCTTGCTGTAGAGCTTGACCAGGTCGTTGAGGATATGTTTGCGGGCCTGTTGCTCATCCATCGCTTCCAGCTTGCGGGCCTGGCGGCGCTGCTTGCTCCGCGCCAGCTTTTTGGTGCGATAGTCAAAGGCGCGCCGGATATGCTCCGTTTTGGCCCGTCGCCGGGCCTCGGTCAGCGTAATCGGCCCTTCCCCCGCGTCCCGTAGCTTCTGGTTCTCCCAGGAAAGCTGCTGCTGCTGGGCAGACAGATATTTACCGTACTCATAGCCAATCAGCACAAAGAACAACTCGGTGACCCAGATGATATTGGGAATATAGGAGGCAGTGGTATCGTCCCATATCCGCTCGCAGAGCACCGCGCCGATAGCCTCAAGATGTTCATTGATAGCACGGCTGGCCCGGCTGTAGCAGGGTTTACCTGCCGCATTGTAGGTCGTCAGACCGCACGCATCGGAAATCTGCGCCAGCGACATATACACCTTGCCGGTCACGATATTCACATGCGCCGCCAGACACTCCAGGATGGCGTCAACAGCACGGGCACGGTGCAGATTCATCGCCCGTTCATTGCCCAGCAGTTCATGGGTCATTGCATGATAACGGGGCGCAATACGCCAGAGCGGATGCTGTGAAGGGGCATTTTCCCGCGCCGCCTTGCGCATCGCATCAATGATACGCGGCGGCTTCACGTCCTCTTTGGGCGGCCGATAGCACGGATGGGGGTTTTTTACATAGCAGCGTGACGAAAACGCCTGCGGTGTCACCTGAAAAGAAACGGAGAGGTTTGGCTTATCCACCACTCCCTGCACTTATGGCAGAGCTGAGGGTGAAAGTATCGTCTAACACTTGATCGCTAACGTTCATTAGGCTAGTATCCTTCTTGAATACATCGCTGAATGATTCGCAAAGCCCTGATAGTCGGTCTGCCAAGATAGCACTATCGGGGTTTTTTGCGTCTAGGGGACAGAAAATGTTCTGTTTCTCCGTTTCCGGGCACCTGCTCACTCTAGGAGAGCGTCCTGTACAGCGGAATTTACCCGCATAATCTTCACAAAATAGCCGAAAGCCCGTCACGTTACAAGTGCCAGGCTTTCTGTTTTGGCAGAGTCTATTTTGGAAAGCGGGTTAGCGAGCCGTTCTGTCGCTGTGGTGGGTGCAGACTAAACCGAGGGGATCACACTGCGGTGGCGTAGGGCTCAGCCAAATTTATCCATTTACCTTTCACGTAATTGCTTTTATCATTGACGAACCTCTCATATAACAGTAGAATTCCGGCACCTCTTTTCTTTTCAGGGGTCGGGATTCTAACCCCGCGATATAAGTCTGGTGAATTTGTGGTTGTACTACATTTTACCGGCATCCTGAGCACGCCATATCTATGGTGGGCTGGATGGGGGAGCCGAGAGGCTCGCCGTTTACTTGTATCCGGTTGTTAGAACCCTGTTCGGCTCACCACCAATGGAGTGAATGCTCAAAGGAATTTTCATGGAAGGAAAAATAAAAAAAGAGACTATCGGACCACTTATATCATTCATGGAAAAAAGCAAGACCCCATGGGGAATTAAGGATCGCGAATCTCGATTTATATATATGAATAGTGCTGCCTTGCATTTTGGAAATCTGCCAAAAAATTTTAACCCTGAAGGTCTTTTCGACTCAGACTTCCCTGCTGAATGGTCTGAACTTTCAACTCAATTTATCGAGCATGATAGGCTAGCAGAAAAAACGGGAGATCATATAGAAATCATTCAAACCCATTATTTTTATGGTAGCAAAACCCTAGAGCCGTATTTATGTGAAAAATTCCCTATATATAATGAGATAGGGGAATGCATTGGCACAGCCAACTTTTCAAAAAAATTAAAAACAGCATCCCGTCTTGACTTGATAAATAATGTTTCTCCATCAGTAATATTTACAACCCCGCCCAATAATATGTTTACTCAAAAAGAGCTTGAAATAATATTTTTTTCCATCAATCGACTGACTGCAAAAGAGATCGCAAAACGATTTAACATATCCCATAGAACAATAGAAAACAGATTGCAAGTTATATATAATAAAGCAGGTGTTAATTCTGTCAACGGTTTAACTGAATTTTGTATATCTTGTGGACTAAATCAATACGTACCACCAAATTTATTACATAAAGAAATAAAAATCATCTAACAAAATTTAGTGTGTTAGAGTTCGTAATATTGATCATAAATATGATGAAATTAGATAATTTTTATGCCTGAATTTTTATAGCTTATTTCATCACAAGTATTTTAAAATAATCATATCAATTATATGGTACGCCTGCCGCCTTTGAAAAAATACGAACTTCACTTTCCGTAGAATACGGAATATGCTCATATTCAAAATCAATAACAATGACAGAATCAGGTAATGCCCCCGCATTAATCGCATTCTGGATTGCATGTTTCTTTGTTTTTTCAATAGCGCAATCAAGACTTATCTGTTTAAGAGAAAATAATTTTTCTGCTTGTCCTCCAACCATACCCATCGCTACTCCAATAGCATTTGCAACATCATATTTTTCTGGTCTCAGAATAGATGAGATACCTTTAAATTCTTTATTAATTATAAACCCCCCACCACCAACAACTATTAGCGGTATATCATTATTATTTATTTTCATCCTATGAATTGCCTTTCCCAAAATATCGATGTACAGATCGATTACTTGATTAACAAGATCAATAGGGAGATGTTTAACTAATTTGACGTCACCGATTGCAATCAATCCCTTCGCTACTGCAATATCAGTAATGGTCAATACGTCCCCACCAAAAACCAAAGAATATTTAGCTAAATTATAACCAACACTGGCAGGACCAATTTTTACTTTTCCATTAGGAAGAATATTGACAATCGACCCTCCCCCCAACGCTATTGACTCTATATCTGGCATATGAAAATTAGTCCGAACACCTCCTATTGTGCTGACAAAAGACGATTTATGAGGAAATCCATTTGAGACTAAACCTATGTCTGTTGTTGTACCGCCTACGTCGACAATCATGGCATTCTTTATTTTTCCTAAATGCGATGCGCCACGCATACTGTTTGTTTGCCCAGATGAAACCATGAGTATAGGGTATTCCCTAGCGTATTTTTCCGGCATTAATGTACCATCATTTTGGCTAAAATATAGCCATGCATTAATATTCTTTTTGCTTAAAATTTCATGAATTACTGCAACAACCTTATTTGATAAAAGAAGTAAGCTTGCATTTAATATAGTTGAATTCTCTCTCTCTAACAATCCAATATTACCAATATTATGAGATAACGTTACCGGAATATTTCCGAGTTCTTCAATAACTATTTCTTTAACCCTAATCTCTTGCATGTTGAAGAAAGGTGAAAACACTCCACAAATAGAAACGGCATCAACCTTTCCTTTTATTTTTTGCAAACACTCACGAATTTCACATTGATCAATTGATGATAATATATCGCCATTATATTCAACACCGCCATCCACAATAAATTTATATATTGAAATCTTTGATTTCAAGTCTCCAGGTACATCTGATAGAGGGGGAATAGAAAGAGTATTCGGTGCACCAAGCCTGAAATGTGCTACTGAATTTAAATCTTTTCGCTCAACGATTGCATTGGAATAATGGGTTGTGCCAATCATGACTGATTTTATACTGCAAACATTAATATTACTATCAACTAAAACCTCTGAAATTGACCTATCAATTCCACTCATGATATCAACTGTCGTAAGATTTTTTGCACTAGCCACGACATCGTTTTTTTCGTTTAAAACAACAGCATCAGTGTGGGTTCCTCCCACGTCAACCCCAAGACGAAATATCATTTCTCCCTCCTTAAGTTTTCAACTGGTTGGTAATCAATATCGTAACCAAAGCATTTAGGCCCAACAATGTCTATTCCCGATTTTGTTCTCCATTTTTCATTTGATGGAATAGCAATAGCATTAACATGCATACCATACTTTAACCTTTCTGACAGAATAGGGATTCCTCTATCTTCATCTAACAAAATAATACTATCTGGGGTTGAGCATAAAACATTATTATCTTCTTCAATTAAAAGATATTCATTTTTAAAATGGACTTTGAAATGCTTATTTTTATATTCTCCTATTCCTTCAAGATAAACGATTCCGCTTATAAATCCTCCCAAAATGGCTCTATCCACGTTTATTATTTTCGCAGTACATAACAAAAAACCATTTAACATACAGAGAACAGCGTCAACTACACTACCGTTCACATTAGTTATCATCTCTATTTTTTTACCTATTTCCCAGGAAAGTGTTAATGTGCCGAGTATTGCTGATTTTTTTAACATTTGACACGTTACTGGATAGGCAGATAAAAAAGCAGCTCCTCCCATTTCATTACATGAATCACGTGCAATTTTTTCTGCCATCAAATTATTTTTAGTATGAATAATGCATGAGTTTTTCATGCTATCTATTACAATGAAAGGAGAAGCAGATATACCACCAATAGAGAGCGTCGTCATGTGATATTCAGGAAAAGCTCTCCCCATGGTGTCAACATCAACTACAGGTAACCCAACTCTGGACGCGGCGGCCAAGGGAAGCAAAGAATTTATCCCGCCTATCTCAATAGGGTATATTGCAGAAATTTTTTTATTTAAATAGTGTTCCATTAATAAAAAGGCATCTTCTGCCTCTTCACCATTTGGTATTTTCTCTATTATTATTGCAGGAGAACCAATGCCACCTATAGCAACAACCAAGTCATTTTGTGAAAACTCATCAATGCTTGCCAACTTTATTGGTCCATTTTTTTCTATTTCTTGTATAACTAGTTTTTTACCGATGTACGGATCTCCACCTCCACCACTAGAAAGAAAAGATGCACCAACGGATATAAAGTCAATATCATCCTCATTTAATAATTTCATTTGAATTTACTCAATATTTATTTTTTAGTATCAAGGACAAACCGAAATAAATAAAACTTGCTGCAATGAGTGAATTTAATGATGGAATGCCAGCCTCAATTATTAGCCCTATTAATGTACCACAAAAACATGATATAACCGCAAGCCAACCTATTAACGGCGTGGATGATTTACCTGGTAATCCCCCTTCCCTTTGAGTCTCACGAAGCAATGTACGACTGGTACGCAATACATAATAATCAACCAACATAACACCCGCGATAGGGGGGAAAAGGACTCCTAAAAAAGTAAGAAAATCAACAAACCTTGCCAATATTCCCATAGAAGATAACACGGTTCCAACGACACCTAAAACCATTGTTAAGTAAATATAGCTTGGTTTTTTATTTGTAATTCCTTCAATTGCATTTGCACATCCGATTGACGATGAATACAAATTTAAGTCATTAATTTTTATTGCCGAAAGAATAACAGATAGTAAACCTATCCATCCTGCACTTTGAGTCATAATAGTAACAACATCCGATGTATTAAGAGCATGAGCGACTAGAATGGCAACACCATTTATAACAAACTCACTAACAATAATAGATGCGGTTATCATCCAAAAAACATGTTTTTCATTTTTACAATAGCGACTCATATCGGGAGTAATAAGCGCACCCAAAATGTGTCCACCAGCAACAACAGTTGCTCCAGCGCCAAGAGTGATAACATTCCCTTTTGGTAAATCAAGTATTAACTGTTCAAAATCATTTCCTTGTAGGACATTTATTAAAATCAAAACAACTATTATAAAAAATATCGGAACAGTTATTTTAGCTGTCCATTCTAAAGCTCTAAAACCAAATGCTACTAATAAAGTTAGTATCAGTCCAGATAATATTGCAGAAAGTGTGAATGGCATTTTACTATTAAATGCATATGATATGCCTTCTGCAAGTATAGAGTTTTGTATACCAAACCATCCCAAAAGGCTAATGGTAATAAGCCCCCCTATTAATACTGACCCAATACGACCAAATCCACACCAACGCGCCAACAAACTTGTCGTTAATCCTTCACGAACTCCAGCAATCCCTAATCCAAGACTGACAAATTCTAGTATTAAACTCCCTAACAAAGTCGCAAAAATGGCATGATAAAATGACATGGAGTGCCCTAGCGTAGCACCTACCATAAATTGTGCCAAAGCAGTAACGCCCCCTATCCTGATTAAAGTAATACTAAAAAGATCGACACGTGCTGAAAGTGGAACACGGTCAAATGCATAATCGTTTTTAGACGATCTTGTCATGATTTTCATATCCAAATAAATAATTAAAAAGCTGATTACGCAGCCACGTTACAGAGTTTACCCAGATTTTTTGTATCAGATGGATAAGCAGTGAAGTGCGACGCTCTGTCCGCCCCGGCGTATCCGGGGGAAAGTTGTAGCACAGCGTGTAGAGCTTGCCTTTGTTGTTGAAAAAATCGATAACCAGCATTGGCTCAATATTACCGGGTAGTCTTCGATAGTTCAAAGAGATACGCGACATTCCCAACTTCATACGGACAGCTATCACGCTTTCCGACGCCAGTTCGGGATATAACATTGAAGTGGTTGGTGCCGTCAGTAATTTCATTTCAGCCTCCACATGCTACGATTTATAATATATACTCAAAATACTTCAAGATGTAGTCGAATATCTAACAGAAGGCCAAGGCAGTAAGGACATCAAGCTTGCTCCCTTTGCACACTTCAAGTTAATTGAGTATATCAGAGAACATCTCAGAAAACGGAAATAAAGAATGTTAAATAAATTTATAGGTATCTTAATGAGTTATCATATCTCGTACCACGTCACGTTCTTCAATATGCCGATTTTTGACAGGTACATATCCCCAACAAGCATAGGCTTGTAAGAAAATTTAGTTATATCATCCTCTTTTTTTACGATAACACCGCCCTTATGTCGATGTAAAATACTAAACGTTGTGTTAAATGCAAGGTTAATTATTTTCATGCTTGGCAACGTTAGCCAGGCGTGGATATTTATCGTCTCATCCTGATGCCCATTCACCAGCTTGTCAGCAATCACCTCATCATCAAATTTGAAGATACCTCTGTCTGTTTCATCATCAATCCAACCAAGGGTGAATACACTAAACATCTGAGCCATTCTTCAAGTATAGGACGAGCCTTAAGATAAAGAGGCATGCACTGTCCTACCATATCTTCATAGCTCACAATACCCTCAAATATTGGAGACAATACTCTACTCATGTTACGGATTCGTTTATCATTCATAATACGTGCAGGCGCTTGACTAACTAATTCCGGTGGAGAAATATTGAAACGCGAGGACCTCTCCAGCGCCATCTGGAATTCTTTTCCGTAAGACATAATCAACCCCGCACAATAATATTTTATTAATTAAAATTTCTGATTGACTACACATTCACGGACTTCTTGAGAATGACGTCTACTCGTTATCGTAGAACATTACAATATTTAAAATATACCCATGACTCAATTAGCTTTATATATTAATTTAACACATCATTAATATCTCTATCTGTAAGTCCAGTAGACATCTTGACAATATCACGCTCTACTCCATTAACTAGAAACTGACGCGCAATCTTCAATGTAGCTTGTTTTTTCCCCAGTTGGATACCTTCCTGAAGACCTCTCTCTATACCTTTTTTCTCGCCAAGCTGGATGCCCTTCTGCATACCTTTAGCTTCAAGCTGCTCTGCAATCGTCATCATATCCTCCCGGTAACTCGGCGCTGGCTGCGCTAGTGTACGAAGAAATCCTTCACCATCCGTAGTGTTCCCCGCCAACACTAGATAGTATACCAAGGTTTTACATTGTTCTTTGGAGAACTTCCACTGCTCCAACAGATTAGCCAACTCGCCCGCAAGCTCTAGCATATTACGAGTGCGAATATGCTTTTGCACAATCTCCATCAAGGCCATACGTCGATGCCTCAAGATCTCCTCATCCTCCATAGCAGTAACATCAACCAGCGGGAATGCCTTCTCATAAACGGATTCTGCCAATTTACGATCTGCAAAGCAATCTAGCCAGTGTGTCGTATAGGGATAGGGCGACGTGCTGCCGTGATAGAACAGAATCGGGATAACAACGGGTAATTGTTTGTTCTCCTGTTCAAGATGCCGATGCATAGCGGTAACGGCGTAACGCAGAAGGCGAAAGGCCATCATCGGCTCCGGGCAACTCTGGTGCTCTATCAGGCAGTAGATATAAGCATCGCCCAGTGTGGATTTCAGGGAGTAAAGCATATCGCTACACTGTGAGCACAAATCGTCCTCGATGAACGAACCAGAGACCATAACTAACGTACTAAGTCGCATTGCTGGCGTAGGCTTTCCAGTAGGTGGATATCGAGGAAATCGCGGGCTACAGCGAGATCGCCAAGAAATTTCTTAAAGAACCCATCATGCAAGGACAGCCCTGCGCTCATTTTTCCAGTTCCTTGCTGAGATGAAGATAAAGCTCTTCGGCCAGTTCATGCAACTCTTCGCATTCATCAGCGCAGCTATCAAGTTCAAGCTGGTCGAGCTTTTCTAGCAGTAGCAACGTTTGCGATTTGATAAATCCCGCCATCTTGAGAGCGGACTGTTCTTGTTTAGTCATACCCCCCCAATCAATACTTTTTAATATTTAATGAATATTCTTTTGTCATTCTTTTAATGCTTTATAGAGTGCCATACTGATGAAAGCAGAACGCCCTGTTCCCATCGCATCGGCCCGCTCATCCACCTTACGCAATAACTCAGGGGCAATAGTAATACTTATCTGGCGCTTGTTCCCCTTGGGTAATCCTTTTTCATAAGGCGCAACCGTCTCCACGGCGACAGACTGTCCATCTGGCGCACCAGTGACAAACGCAGCAACAGCAGCTTCTTTCGTCTCCGCAACCTTTGTTTTTTTATGTATCGCCATTACAATACCTTATAAATCATTTTGAACATTAAAAGAATATTCAAAATAGGCGTTTGACAAGCGCATTAATCTCAGCGATAGCCTTAGGATCACGCGGTGAAAGCTCAGTCACAGATAATCCTGCGCCCCCTGCATTGCTGAAAGCCTTCCGACGGCGAAGTGGTGTGGGCAAATAAATAAGCTGAGGAACCTCTGTAACAGCGGCGATGGCATCAAGGTTGTCCGTTGAGAGGGGGCCGGGATCGGCCTGATTCATCACCGCGAAGGCGCGAAGCCCATCACGTACACTACGCGCGTCATCAACCAGTTCCGCCATATCATCAAGCGCCCACACATCATAAGAGCGGGGCGCAAATGGCACTAAAAGGGTATCAGCGAGGATCAGAGCGGCACGTAATGCCGTTGAGTCACGTCCCCCCACATCAATAATAATGTCATCCCACTTACCGAGTTGCTGCTGCACCTGTGCGCGAATCTGTGGGCCATCAGCATACTGCGCACAGGCAATACCGGGCTGTTTTTCAGCTTCTGAACGTGCCGCGATGGCCGCCATTGCGGTACCTTGACGGTCACCGTCAATAAGCCAGACGTCCCGCCCCGCCAGCGCGCGCGCAAGGGAAAGCTGAACCGCAAGGGTCGTCTTCCCGACACCGCCTTTTGTATTAGCAACAGCAACTATCATTTAAAAAATCCTTTGAATATTCAAAAACACCATCAATAATACCTTATGAATATCAATAACAGCAACAGAAAACACCACTTAATGAATATTCAAAACACATTAAAAAATTGTTTTTTACTCTTCTGACATGACAACGGTAGAAGACTTTACCCTGTCCTTAAGAAGCTTACCAGCCTTAAAGTAAGGGGATATTGAAGCGGGTAACTGCAACTCCGCCGGTTTGCGGATTTCGTCCAGATCTCTCCGCTCGCTCTTTTACGCCAAAGACACCAAAGCCGGAGAGCGCGACCGATTCTCCTGCGGCAAGGGCCTCCGTGATCGCAGCCACAAACGCAGACACCACATAGCCCGCTTTCACTTGAGTGATATCCGATTTTTCAATGACTGCGTTGATAAGATCAGACTTATTCATTGATTAATCCTGTTGCGTAACGAAAACCGTGAATACTGCCTGAAGGAAACAGAGAAAGGAAATAATCACCGTATTGATTTCCTATATATCATCAAACGGCGGGCGCTGATCAAAAGCGTCACCATCTGCCCCCATCTGGTAGATTTCCCAGTTTCTGGCTGCATCAGCATTTGCGGATTCATAATCCATTATCGGCTGTGCTGGAGCGGAGGAAGAGGGCGAAGGAGTCGGCGCAGCGGGTTTATTTCCTCCGCCAGGCCGCACGGTACGTGCACTGATTATCGCGTCGGCCACAACCTGATAGCCTGTTTGCAACGCGCCATACTGCCCCATCCACTGGTTGATTTGCATCGAACCGGAAACGCTGATTAACTCGCCTTCGCCGTGACGGGCCAGCAGTTCCGCCTGCTTGCCAAACGCCACCAGTCCCAGCCACAAGAGCGCCTCGCCACTCTCTGCCTTATGGCAGGGCAAAGAGACCGCCAGTCGTCCCATCGCCATCGTGGTACCTTTATCCGTAATGCGGCTAAGAACATCAGCCGCCAGTCTGCCATGTGCCATGTGCCATGTGCCATGTGCCATGTGCCATGTGCCATGTGCCATGTGCCATGTGCCGCGATTTGAGCACTCATAATTGACATTTCTCCTTTTTATGCCACGTCCGGGCCATCATAATCATTGTCGGTGTGCTGCCCAGCAACATCACGGCTCTGCTGTTGTTCTCGCTCACGGTCACGGTCAAGCGCTGTCCCTTCCCATGTCCGGCGCTGACCGCATTCTCCAGGTCAACACCCCACAGCGTCTGGGTTTTGCCATCTGCCGTCTGGAGTGTGACAAAGTAGCTATCATCACGCCGGTCTTCCGGCTTGTTCATATCCGGCTTGAATTTGTACGACGCGGCACCATGCTCCAGTAACACGCCTTGATACACCCCCTTCTGGGCTTTTTCTGCGCCAAGCTGGGGGGCAGACGAGTGGGCGTCCGACGCCACAACAGGTTTTTCTTCCTGACCGTGAGCCGTCGTCGTCGCCTCCGCCAATTTTTCATCTTCCGCCCGGTCAGTGTTGGCGTTTTCAGACTTTTCGATGCGCTGACCGCCTCGTTCAATCTCCAGTTCAGCCTTACGGGCCTCAAGCTGCTGATTCATTGCTTTATTGGTGAAATAAATATCCAGATTTTTTTGGGCAACCACCTCAACAATCTGGTCTTTAAATGCCTGGCTCCCCTTGATGGTCAGCGTGCTACCGAATTTCTCTTTCGCCAGCGCCAGGGCAATTTCCACCGCCGAGGCTGTCATCGCACTTTTGCGCACGACAATCGCCTTGCCGATATCGATAAACAGCGTTCGGTCAGTTTTCTTATCCAGATAATGCACATTCTGACTCAGTTTCGCCCGCTTGGTATACAGATAGTGGAAAGTACCCGTTGGCGCTTACGAATGCGCTTATCGGCCATATGATCGTTCAGATTTTGAATCAGCCGTGCAAAGCGCTCTCTGGCCGGAGGGATGGCATTATCCTCCGGCGGTACGCCACTGATAGAGTTATCAAGAATACGCGGCGTTTTAATTAACTTGCGAATATCGGCACTTTCCATATCGGGCATCTCCTTTTCATAGGGAACAGTAGGATGTTTGATAGCGAGGTGCACCTTCAAACGTTCAAACGTTAAAATAGAAACATACTGGCTTTTCTCATTCCGGGTCAGTCGCTCATCACACTGGATAGCGCGGCGGGCTGCATAAAATTGTGTATCGATGGCGCGGATGTCCTGCCGTTGGGCGGGGTGTAGCTGGTTTTCCTCATATCGCTGCAAGAAGTAAGCCGCCACGAAAGACGCATTTCTATCCGGTTTGGGCATCACACGACAAACAGGGCTGACGGCGGTTGACCTGAGCGGTCTGTCTTCCTCACCAAACAACACCGTTCCGCGCCGCTGTATCTGCGCAATCGTCGTCACCTGATGGGGATGACGCGCATAGGGCGGCATATTCAGCGTGAAGGCGTCTTCTCCTCCCATTCCGGGCCTGATTCGATAACCGGCTCTGTGGATTGACGCTGAGACAGTTGGGACGCCAGGAATGGCGGCAAACTTGCCTGTGTGGTATTCCACAGCGTTTCGTCGTCGTTCTCTTCCGGCTGATAAATCAGATCGCAAGTTTCTCTTCAGACGACGCCGCCTTGTAACGCTGTCGAAAAGACGGCGTCGCCTTGCTAACATATTTGATTTCTTTTGCCCGCTGAGGCCATTCCCGCAATCGGTCACGGATAATCGCCTTATCCAGAGGGGGCTTTTAAACTCTCGACGTACAATAAAATCACCCTGAAAAATCGTTTCTTTCAGATTGGTAAACTTTTCATCGCCGGGAAGCCTTACCGCAAGATATTCATTATCTTTTCCCTGATGACGCACGCGAGTGTCACCAAAGGAAGCCACATGAGCATAAAAATCCCCACGGCTAAAAATAGCCTTATCTATCACATCACGCACAAGCTGCTTTTTAAACGCCTGATGCCGTCCTCTAAAATCATCGCCCTTATAACGGGAAAGGACATCAGTGGCACTGGTCGGATCCACGCGAACGTGCTCTCTGGGTGAGGCCAGATGATACGTTTTATTAATGTACTCCTGAAAGGCTTCAAAATATGCCACTTGTCGTTCTGCCATGCCTCGAGGATTCATTTCCTTTCCAGAAAGGAGATTTCTTTGCGGAACAAAAATATGAATATGCGGTTTTCTTTCAACCGTCTCACCCGTTTTTCTGTCTGCTACAGATTTTATTTTAGGCAGATGAGCTTCGGCATAGAAATTATACTCCTCATCTTCATAGGCGTACATTAAAAACTGCTTGAATTCCTGAAAGCAATAGCTGTCGAATATCAACAAGCGTATTATTGACAGAGGTATAGAGTGACGACGACACTTTACCGGAAACATAAGCACTATTAACCTGATGTGCAATCTGGTTCAGGTTATTACTGTATTTATTAAAGAGAAATGTTAAGCTCTCTAGGTCTTTTGATGGCTTTGCTTTTACGGTAAGACTAACATTGGCATTTAAAAAAACTTTACGAAAGAATGCGGACTTCTTCATGTTTGAAGAGGCCAGTTTTTCCTCGAACTGAGCAAAATCACTTTGGGACAGGCGAAAGGTAACCACCCTATCTTTATTTTTCTTTTCTGCCATAGGACACCTCTGATGACGAGTAACAATGACACCGACAGAGTATGCCGAGCGCAGCGGGGTTTCAAAGGGGGCTGTATGGGTGATTCAATAAAAGAAAATCTCAAAGAATTGATTTTTCTACTTAGAGATCCAGATACAAAAAGTAAACAAGCGGCTTTTAATTCATGTTATCGACAACTGACTAAGGCTAAAAACCTAGCTTCTTGGGAGACAATTGTAAAAAAAATTAAAAGCGAAACAGGAATTAAATTTGATTCAAGAATTGCATCAAATATGTACGGAAGAACAAAGAGGAAATTAGAAAAAAACTTTTTCTTAGCGTAAAAATTAATGAAGAACAGAATTCAACCATTAAGGATAGATACAATACAGAAAAAATAAAGAAGAAAAGTTAGAATTGCGTAAGATAGAAAATCCTGGAGATCTTAAAAAGCTACGTTCCAGAACAATAAATTTAGACGACTTAGAAAACGTAGATTGAAATGAAAGTTGCCATTCTTAATTACACTGGTACAGTAGGAAAAACCACCATTGCCGCTCACTTACTTTCACCACGCATGAATAACGCACCAATATTTTCCATTAAATCCATTAATGAAACTGCTGAAGGACTTGGTATTGATGTTGAAAAAATGAACGGTAGCAAGTTTAGAGAGTTATTCAGAATAAATCATGCTAGAAGATGATTCTATAATAGATGTTGGTGCGTCAAACATAGAAGATTTCATGAACAACATGATTAAATTTGATAACTCTCATGAAGAAATTGACTACTTTATAGTTCTAGTAACAAGTGGAACAAAAGAGCAAAAAGAATCAATTTCCATGCTAGATACACTATCAAATATTGGCATAGATGCCGAAAAAATAAAGGTCATATTCAACAGGGTTGAAAATTATGTCCTTGAAGAATTCCCTTACATCATTAACTTTCATAAAAAAGAAAAAACTTTCACAGCAAACATAGATTGTGCAATATGGGAAAATGAAATATTTGACGCCTTAGCGGTTAAAGGTATTACTATAGATGCACTAATAAATGACGACACCGACTATAAATCGTTATTAAAAAACAGAACATATGCAACAGAAAAAGAAAGAAACAAATGAGCTGATATGTTTGGATTGAAATCTTTAGCAAAAAGTGTAAAAAGAAATCTCGATTTAGTTCATTACAACCTATTTAACAAAAAAGATTAATCACCATGAGCCAGGAGAATAAAACACCAAGAATCGCTAGAGATACACTTATAACAGAACTATTAGGAGATTTAGGTGTTGTACACGATGAGATAAAAAAACCACCATCTAAAATTGAAAATTTTTTAGCTGACTCAATCAGATTAGTTGCAAAGTCTGTTAATGACGTTGAATCAACGGCTGAAAAAATAAAAACTGAAACACAAGAATTTTTATCAAAAAAAGAATTAGAAAACCATAAGATTTCATCGCAAGAAGTGTCATTAGGTGAAATCGAATTACTAAAAACAAAAATTTCTCAAACAATCAATAATGCTGTCGAAAAAAGCATTGGAGAACCACTGTTTGAATCGAAAGAAACAATTAACAAGCTAAACAACCAATTGCATAATAGCATAAGCCCTATGCCTCGCTCAGGATGGGCAACAATTATTATTTTAATTTTCGTCTCTACATTTTTTGGAATGTTTTCATTATTCTCTTACTTAAAAAACATTTCATTGCAACAAAAAAACATGGAGCTACAACAAGATATAAATTTTGAAAATAGAAGATTTGCTTACCATATGGAGGTTATTAATAGATTACCCAAAAACACACAAGCTCAATATGATGAAGAAAAAAAGAAATTTATTAAAGATATGGAAAAAAGAATACATCAGGATTGATACGCACGTTTCACACATACCCACAATCGCTATGGCGCTCCTTACGTAGCGCCACCGCTCCCGCTGCGCCATGCCGCTTGATGGCGGCATAGCTTGCTGGCTTACGCTCATGTGGATATGTGCAAAACACTACTTTTTTATAAAGTCGTTAAGAACCCCACTGCCTTTATCATTTTTTCAAGGGTTAACCGGCTTTGTTGAATAAATAGAACTTTTAGGTGAGCATCTGCTCAGATCACTACCGTCATTTCAACATCTGCACTCCATGGCAAAGCAAAAATTTAAAATTACCAACTGGTCCACGTACAACAAAGCTCTCAAGCGTGTTTGGCCTTTTACTAAGGGCTTTACAGGGCTTCGTTGACTCCATTTTTAAACTGATGGGGCTGCCGCTAAGATGCCCAGACTACTCGCTGCTCAGCAAGCGAGCAAAGACAGTTAAAATCAGCATAAAAACGCCGACCCGTGGTGAAATCTCACCTCTAGTCATTGACGGAACCGGCCTGAAGGTCTTTGGCGAAGGCGAATGGAAAGTCCGGCAGCATGGTGCCGACAGACGGAGGGTGTGGCGTAAGCTGCATATGGCCGCAGACAGTGTAACGCATGAGATTATCTGTGCTGACTTATCGCTCAGCGGTACGACGGATGCTCAGGCCCTACCCGCTCTGATAAACCAGACCCACCGGAAAATCAGGGAAGCGTCGGCTGATGGCGCTTACGATACCCGATACTGTCATGATGCGCTGCTGAGGAAGAAGATAAAGCCTCTTATTCCTCCACGACGTGGTGCGCAATATTGGCCAGACCGATACCATGAGCGTAACCACGCGGTTGCGAATCAGCGTCTAAGCGGCAGTAACGATGTCTGGAAAAAGAAAGTGGGCTATCATCGACGCTCAGTGGCTGAAACAGCGATATTCCGGTTCAAAACGCTTCTGGGCGCTCATCTAAGTCTACGTGACTATGATGCGCAGGTAGGTGAGGCAATGGCGATGGTCAAAGCGCTTAACAAAATGACGCTGTATAGGAATGCCGAACAGCATCCGGATCGCATCACAATCGATCTGCTAGGGGAGCTGTAGTCACAAGTTCTGATTTATTCAACAAAGCCGGGTTAACCCTTCTATCTCCAATGAATAGCCATTAAATTTTTCTTCAACTTTACCTTTTATACCATTTTTTATTGAAAGATACGTATTTCCGTTATACTCGTTAACCGTTGCCAGTTGTTTTAACGTAAGCGCCCCATGGAGGACGTCTGTCAGATCACTGTCAATCCGGCGATGATAGTGTCCACTTAAATTTAGATGGACACTATCACTGGTGACAGATCTCACAACCCGGCGCAAACGCGCATCCTACTCCATGTCGTTCAAAATTGACCTGGTACAGCAATCCCTGGTGCCAGTGTGGCCCGTCTTGCCCGGCAACACGGCATTAATGACAATCTGCTGTTTACCTGGCGCCAGCGCTATCGCCACCTGATTGACATCCCGGCAGATCACGCTGTCGGCGAGCCCATCGCCATCGATGACACCCTTGTTCCCGTTGTGCTCAAACGCCAGCTGCCGTTGTTGCCGGCCGCTTCTCCCGCTCCGGCAATACCGCCAAAGCCCGACCAGGTCTGCGAGGTAATCATCGGCCGCGCCCGCCTGAAGCTATATAATAACCAAAAATAAGAAAGTGATCATGCAAAAAAAATCTATTACCATCACCCCTAATGAACTAAAGAATGGCAAATTACCCTCTGGCTATGATGAGGTAATATTTAAACTCTCCGATGGTAATTGGACTAAAAACATAACATTGCCATTGCAACCTGATAATAATAATCGGGTCATCATCCGCTCCTCAGCAAAGTTTACCGCTGTATTGGACGTAACACCGGTCGACGTGCCCCTCAATACATTAGATATCACTACTGGATACGAGTATAAATTTGTCTATAGCCAGGCTCTGGAAATGTGGGTGATAAGCGGAGACAGCATGAGTTACTTTACCCCCAATAACAATGGACCGGTAATTCCAGAAAAACCAGCCTTCTTCGTTTTTTACACAATCGCAGATGCTGATTGGGTGCCTGAGATCTTCCTGCCGGCTAAAGCAGATAACGGCAGCTACATTATTGTTCGTTCCCGTGCGGCTTACTCTTCCAAAGTAAGCACTAAAAACATGCTATTTGCCAGTACTACGCAGATCAAGAAGAATGATGAATATACCTTCAAATTTTTATCGAATTTTGGCGGTTGGGTGATCGACTCGGCGCCAGTGAGAACGTTGAGGGCGGATAGCATTGACTTTCAAATACCCTCGCTTACTTCACAGCATACCCAGGTTGAATTTTCCAATGGCAATTGGATTGAAGCAATAAAGCTTCCTGCAGTAGCGGGCGATCGCGACAAAGTCAGTTTGACATCCTCAGCGAATTATACCACGACAATTGATTCATCAAATGTGAATATGCCTGGTATGATGAAACTCCACACAGGTGAACGCTATGATTTTTTCTATATTGCCGAGAATAAACAATGGCAATTAA
>NC_007713.1 GCF_000010085.1 Sodalis glossinidius str. 'morsitans' | reverse complement strand
TTCATCACTATCTACAACAGCAGTGTATCTATTTAAATCTTTCATAATTAATTCTTGCATCGAAGTACGCCTGTAGCAAAGGTGGAATCTACAATTGCTGAAAGTTAATGTGTGGGTAAATAATGCTTATAGCTAATCCAAACCGGCTTTACTTTACCATCGACTTCTATCGCGCGTTGTCTTCGTTCAATAAAATCACTGTTTAGCCAGACACCATTGAATAAAGGAGAACTTTTCTTTTCAAAATAGACCTTTTCATCTTCATAAGACATTTTTCTAAGCATCTGAGCAAGATATCGGCAAACCAGAGCAAAATGTTTGACATCATCATCTTTTTTATCAAACTCAATAAGACCGCCTTTACATACCCTGAACTCACCGGCGGTCATGATGAAGCCACGTTCAGTTTTTGTTGGAAACGTCCATGTGGCATAAAAAGAGAAAAAACCCCGCTCTTTTTCTATCCATGCTTCTGTATACAAAATGCGCCTCGTCATCGTCTGATACACGTTGCGGAACATAAAATAAATCACTGTAACCTGAAGCAGGTTGTGTGTATTTACCAAGAATAAAGGTGTCACCGACTTTCATGAATCACTCCATTACCAGTTGTATGGGTAAGCTGGAAACGTTAAACTGCTTTCAAGCAGGTATTCCGTCTCTTTGTTAAAGACAGTAATGGTTAGCTTTTTTCTTTTTAGCTATTTGATAGATAATTCGACAATCTTCTGATACGCAAATGTATTTTTTAATCGACTCATCAATTTATTGTTGAATGAGAGAAAGTACATTATCTCTGTAAGGATTAACCATTCTTAAAAAAAGATAAAGAAAGATAGATTCTCCATTAAAATTATTAATGAATTAATATTTTCCTTTAAGGATTTAAAAAAGAAGTTATGACATCTACGTTTAATTCTCTTATGACCGACGGTTCATAAATAAAAGTAGCAAGTCAATATTATTATAATCAACTTTGGTATCATGGAAATGACATATTGCAATGAAATAAGAAATTCTTTAACCATATGGAAGAAAATATGAAATGCGCGCCATGAGCGGAGTGTGCGATGGTAAATAGAAAAAATTTCATTTCTTGAAATGTTTTTTTATCGCTACCTCTTCGTTATCTCTGATTATACTGATTTCTATTTTATCTTTTCGTTTATCCATCATTGTAACGATAAACAAGAATGCATAGATGATTATTGGTGTAAGAAATGTATATATTTTATTCCTCTTTTGGTTTTCTTGTGGCGATTTATTAGTGTGCGATATTTTTATTCTTTTTTTTGTTCTTTTTTTATCCTCGCATTTTTCCAAATCGTTTCATGATGTCGCCGACGATTGCCGGATCTGCCGTTGGACAACCACCCAGAAAATCACGCCGCTTAACAAACGTTTTCCACGGGTCAAAATCGTGTCGGCCAAATTGACTCACTGCACCGTTGCATTCGCTTTGATTGTTGCCGTGTAACTTCCCGTACATGCACAGCACAATGGTACACGGATCGCCTGAGTCAACTTTTTCATCAGCAAGAGCGGCATGATTAACCGCGAGTAATAACCCGATTGCCATAAGCGTCTTTTTTTTCATAATCTTTGCCCTGTTTTGGTATGTTCAATTATGATCTTCTCTTGTTTATTGGAAGTATGGAATTTATGCGTTTCTTAACACTCTCCCGGTTTAATAAAGCACTTTGTCTTCTGCTGCCGTTTTTCCTGATGGCATGTGATGAATCGCCCAAAGCGTCTTCTCCTGCGCCATTACCGCCTTACCAGATTGCGCTTAGTGAGATGGGGAAGGGTTTTCAGCAGGAGGTGTCAGCAAGTGGTGTTTGGCGGTGAAAGTCCAAACACTGCGACGGTGACTATCGAACAATCCGATCTGCTCGATGATGCTGTTCAGGCGGAAAAGGTCAATTTTCAAGCTTGCTTTGCGTGAAGGTAAATGGGTCATCGATAGCCGTATTAATCAACAGCGCTGTTACCCTGAGCGGGGCCACCAGAGTTTTTCAACGGCACCGTGCCATTAATCCCCCTCCAATCATGGCCTACTTCACTGACAGCAGGTAATAACGTAGGCCGACTCTTCGTGTTGATGACCCACAAATTGGAGACCAGCAGCATACCAATCAACGGGGCAACGATATTCTCTGAAGTCACGGCCACCCCAGTTACCCATTTGTTTACATTCATGTTGTTGCAGCGAAGATCCCGACGTCCACAGTCCATTTTGACATACAATAAAGCCCCTTCGGGGGTGCGGCCTACCAATCCGTTAGGGTTGCATCCCCAGCTCGGTTGTGCCGTGCCATCCAGTTGTAAAAATTCGCCGGTAAACAGGCGGCCATCGGCTCTGACTGTGCCGCCTTTTAGTTGACCCCCGGTATAAATCCCCTTGTTGTTGACTGAGCGTATCCAGTCGTTATCGTCATGTAGAAGCCGCCGCCGTGCGCTTCATTTAACCAGCCTTTTCCGTGCTGCGTTATCATCCAGCCGCCTTGCGTTTTGATATTGCCGCCTGTATTGATTTCTTCCGAATAATGCCCATTTTTAGCATTAACGGCATTGGTGTTATTGAGATTGTTGCCTCCCATATCAATATAGGTGTACATCCGATTTAACTCGGGCTTATGTTTTACCTTAAATCGGTAAAGCCTGTCGCTTTCCTGCAATACGCTACCCAGAATTTCCGACGATAACGCAATAGCAATATGTCCGTAGCGGCAGTCGAGGCCAAAATCACGCGGCTGGCTTGTCCATCCGCCATAAGCGCCGTTGGCGATATTTTTCTCATCAACAAACCCATCCATGCCGGTGATCTGGGCGGCAATGCGGCGCATTCCTTTCTCTGACAAGGTATCACCCTGTACGCTACAGGTGAGCGCCTGTAGCGTACAGGGTTTTTCTGGTTGTTTTTGACGACGCCGGTTACGTACTGCTGACCTAAGCCGTTTTTCTCGGCGAAACCCTGTTGCAGATAACCGTTTTTAATCAGTAACGACGGGGTAATGCGATAGGGTAGGGGTTGATTGAGTAATTCATCACGATGGTCAGCAATATACTGCTTTGCCGATTCATTAAACTGGCTGGCACGACGCAAGGTATCGGAGAGCTTGCCGTAGAGGATGCCTGAGCCAATCAGGGTGGCTTCCTGAACCGGAACCCATTCAAGCAGTACCTTTTCAAAAGCACCTTGCCCCTCATCCAGCGTAGACAGGCAATCGGTCAACAGCACGGCATAGGGATGATGTTTGCGGCCAAAATCGGTGACAACGTTGCGCATATCGATAAGGGCTTGTTGCAACGATTTGTTGTTATCCAGTAGAAAGGCCAGCATGTCGTAGAAGGCGATGCGGTCTTTGGCGGAAAAGGTTTTCTGGTAAATCCATCTCGCGGTAACGGCAATGCGAGGTTTAACGGCAATAATGGCTGACGTTAATGAGGGAGACATTATTTTTCTCTTATGTTGATAAGGGGGCTTGAAAACTCATCGAGCATCCCTATATGAATAATGTAAACATCTGTTTAATGTGTATTAAAGGAGGATGCTATGGCTTATCGTTCTTTCTCTCTGATGCCAACATTGAGCAACAGTCTGCTTACCGACCGTTTTACCCAGATGGACAACCTGTTTAGCCGTCTGACCGGAGAAAAGCCGTTGTCCGATACCCCGGCCTATAACCTGTTGAAAAACAGTGAGCAGCATGAGCTGACGGTAAGCGTGCCGGGCTATGCTCAGGATGAACTCGACGTGTCCGTGCTCAACAATCAGCTTACGGTGCGTGGCAAGCCGAACGTTGAGAAAACCGACGAGGCAGAAGAAAAGGAAGGGATAAAATGGTTACATCAGGGCATCAGGAAAAGTGAGTTTGTCTTAAGCTTTACGCTTGAGCATCGCATCGTTATCCAGCAGGCCAATCTGGCTAATGGTCTTTTGACGCTGCACTTTACCTACGATATTCCAGAACAGGAAAAACCGCAGCAGATTGCTATTGGCATTCAAAATGAATCAGGGCGTGTGCTTGAACACAACGCCACTTAAACAATGACGCCCCTGGTTGGGGCGTTTTTATCAATGATTAAATAACCGTTTTTTGTTCAATACCCATACGTTCAATAATCAAGATTAGCTTTCCTTTGGGCGTTAATGATAAAATATTATGGACTTTATCAATTTCTTGTGGGATAATTTATGCCATTGATGCTTTTAATGACATCATCATTTTTAATGATTATACTTATCTAGCTCTCATTATAGAAAATCTCTATGCGTTCATCATAATACCTGACTCCAATATTTCTGACTGGATATTTATTTTCTTTATGCAATGAGTTTGTGTCATAACAGAAAAGTATTTTACTTGAAATAAACGCATAGCGATTAAAACGGGATAAAAAAATCATAACTAAAAGATACTGATTGTTATTATTTCCAGCCACTCTTATTTCCCCAAGTGGGTGATTGTTGAATGTTAACCCAGCGAGTATATAATCCCGTCTTTTAATAAGCCCGGTTTCCTCCATTGCTGAAATGTCATATTTGATAGGGCTTTGTTGAATAAATCAGAACTTGTGACTACGCCCCCCTAGCAGATCGATTGTTATGCGATCCGGATGCTGTTCGGCATTCCTAACAGCGTTATTTTGTTAAGCGCTTTGACCATCGCCATTGCCTCACCTACCTGAGCATCATAGTCACGCAGACTTAGATGATAGCCCACTTGCTTTTTCCATACATCGTTACTGCCGCTTAGACGCTGATTCGCAACGGCGTAGTTACGCTCATGGTATCGGTCTGGCCAATATTGCGTCCCACCTCGTGGAGGAATGAGAGGACTTATTTTCTTCCTCAGCAGAGCCATGACAGTAGCGGGTATCGTAAGCGCCATCAGCCAACGCTTCCCTGATTTTCCGCTGGGTCTGGTTTATCAGAGCTTGGTAGGGCCTGAGCATCCGTCGTACCGCTGAGCGATAAGTCAGCAAAGATAATCTCATGCGTTACACTGTCTGCGGCCATATGCAGCTTACGCCACACCCTCCGTCTGTCGGCACCATGCTGTCGGACTTTCCATTCGCCTTCGCCAAAGACCTTCAGGCCGGTTCCGTCAATGACTAGAGGTGAGATTTCACCACGGGTCGGCGTTTTTATGCTGATCTTAACTGTCTTTGCTCGCTTGCTGATCAGCGAGTAGTCTGGGCATCTTAGCGGCAGCACCATCAGTTTAAAAATGGCGTCAACGAAGCCCTGTAAAGCCCTTAACGAAAGGCCAAACACGTGTTTCATCATCAGAACAGTGGTGATAGCCATATCTGCGTAGTGAAGCGGCCGGCCACGCCGTTCAGGCGTTGTTTTTTCCGTCCATGCAACAATTGCCGACTCATCCAGCCATATCGTCAGAGCCCCGCGTTGCTTGAGAGCTTTGTTGTAAGTGGACCAGTTGGTTATTTTAAACTTTTGCTTTACCATGGAGTGCAGATGTTGAAATGACGGTAGTGATCTGAACAGACGATCACCTAAAAGTTATATTTATTCAACAAAGCCCATAAAAACCATTGCGGTTTAACTCTGATGCAGAAAACCGGCCGGCACGCCAGTCCCTATCGCTCATTAGCTGGTTATTCCAGCACTAGTCTTTAAGATTTTCGGTGGCAAAGGTTAGCTGAAACAGGTCCGATTGCTCGGTTACCTCGCCGGTGCAGGATTGCCATAAATATTCCAGCCGTTGCTTCAGTTTGCTGGCAGGACTTTGCCGTCTGCCTTTTTCCAACAGGTAGCCAATGTCGATCGCCACGCTTTTGGGGAAATGTTTTTGTTTTTGCGCCTGGGCTAACCAGCGAACAAGAAACAGGTTTTCGGCATACGGTGAACTGGCAACACCATCCTGCCGCGCCAGGTGCAGCGCAACCAGTGCACAGAAAGCCAGATGGCTCAGGTCATTTGTGGTCTCTTGCGGGGGGAGTTTTTGAAGCACAATTATCCTATGAAAAATAATGAAAATACGAGTGCCAAGAAAATACTGGCGAAAGGGCTACATTTACCCAGAATTTTATTTTAAACGTTTGATTTTATAAGTAAAACACTCAACGCAAAGAGTGGATTTTTGCGGTAAAAGGCATAAAATTAATCAGGACATAAAATGTTATGCGCTGATAGCAAGAGTTGTCGCTCTTACTATCAGCTAATCCAAAACCTATCCTTACTAGGAGTCGTACTATGCAAAAGTCTACCTTCCGCGTGCGCATATTTGAAGCGTCCCGCCCGTTAATTGCCCTGTTTGCGCACCATTCGCGCAATTTAAACTCCCGCCAGCGTCAATCTCTCCTGAGCCAGGGAGGTGCGCAATGAATCGTTCCTTTTATGCGAATATTGCTGACTCTGCTGCGCGGTGTGTGAATAACCCCGAGTTTATTAGAGAGTAATTTCGGCAATACTACGCTGCTTCCTCTGATGCTAATTGCGAAGCGTAATAGTGCATTTCGGCTTCGGTAGGAAGGATGTAACCCAGCCGTCCAAGCAGCCTTCTGTTGTTGTACCAGTCCACCCAGTCCAGCGTGGCTAACTCCACTTCCGTCCGATTTTTCCAGCTCCAGCGGTGGATCACCTCCGTTTTGTACAACCCGTTGATACTCTCTGCCATCGCATTATCCTAGGAGTCGTCGGTCGTGCCGACTGACGCCAGGATTTCAGCATCCTTCAGGCGCTTTGAATACGCTAATGAAGCATACTGTGAGCCTCGGTTGGAGTGATGGATTACCCCTTTCCCGGGGCGACGAGACCAAAGCGTCTGCTCCAGCGCATCCAGCACCAGAGATGTCTCCATCGACGTTGAGACACGCCAGCCGACGATAGCGCCTGCGAATACATAGACGATAAAGGCTACATAAACGAAGCCCTGCGCCGTACTGACGTAGGTAAAGTCCGTCACCCAAAGCTGATTGGGCCGCTCCGCCATGAACAGACGGTTCACCAGGTCATCCGGCGTAGCCGCATCTTTATCGCTGCGCGTGGTTTTCATGCCTTTACCACGGCGGATACCGACCAGGCCCATCGCCCTCATCAGGCGCTCTACCGTGCATCGCGCGACTTTGATGCCTTCGCGCCGAAGCTGAAGCCAGACTTTCTTCACGCCATAAAGCCGTTTATTTTCGTCGTAGATGCGTTCAATATCCCGGCTAAGCTCTTCATCACGCCGCTGGCGGACGCTACGTAATTACGGGGTCTGCTGTCGCTTTCGCTGCCAGTAATACGTTGCCGGGGCAATATGCCGTTCCTGACATACCGGCTCGACCCCATGCTGTTCCATCAGCGGCACCTTTAACGACGCTATTTCTTGCAGTGGCGGTCGAGCGCCGCCTGGGCAAAATATGCTGACGCCTGCCGTAGAATATCGTTGCTGCGACGAAGCTCACGGTTCTCACGCTCCAACTCCTTAAGCCGCTGACGTTCATCCGTGTTGATGTTGTTTTTCACCGCCAGACGCTGTTCATGTTTCTTGAGCCACAGACGCAGCGTCTCAGGTATGCAGCCAATTTTTGGTGCAATGGACTGGATCGCTTTCCACTGCGAATCATGCTCATGCTGAGTTTCCAGCACCAGATTAACTGCCCGTTCACGGACTTCCGGAGAGTAATGTTTGGTCGTTGTCATAGAGACCTCCACTTTTAAAGTATAGCCTCTAATTTATCCGGGGTGATTCACAATGGCTGAAACAGCTATGTTCCGGTTCAAAACGCTTATGGGCGATCATCTAAGTCTGCGTGACTATGATGCGCAGGTAGGTGAGGCAATGGCGATGGTCAAAGCGCTTAACAAAATGACTCTGTTAGGAATGCCAAACAGCATCTGCATAACAATCGATCTACTTAGGGAAGCGGTAGTCACAAGTTCTGATTTATTCAACAAAGCCAAAGTTAGTAACAGGCTGAAATTAATTTATTTATACAAATCAATTTATTAAATAAAAGTTCCGTCTCTTATGATTTTTCGGTAACGTTCCCGTTTGCTGTGTGATCTAAAAAGTTCTTTGCCTGCATCTCATTAAATGATAATAATTCGTACTATCATTTCTATTTGTAATGGATATTTCCGATGTACCGCAAAGAGCTCCTTCTGGTCTGCCAACCTTGTGAAAAGAACCTCGATTACCTGACGCGCCAGGCACGGTTTGAATCCAACGTCCGTAGCTACCCGCGTAAATTACCGCTGGCTATTGCCCGGGCTCAGGGATGTTGGGTCACTGACGTGGAAGGAAAACGTTATCTCGACTGTTTGGCGGGAGCAGGTACGTTGGCATTGGGACACAATCATGAGGCCGTCGTCGGCGCGATCCAGCAGTTTCTGGCGTCGGGTCTGCCTATGCATACTTTGGATCTGACGACGCCATTAAAAGATGCCTTCAGTGAGCGCGTATTGTCACTTTTACCTGCTGAAGGGCAGGATTATTGCCTGCAATTTTGCGGCCCCTCGGGGGCTGATGCAGTAGAGGCTGCGCTTAAGTTAGCCAAAACCGTGACAGGGCGCAGCAACGTTATCAGTTTTTCCGGCGGCTACCACGGTATGACGCATGGTGCATTGTCGGTAACCGGCAACATCGGGCCGAAAGAAGCCCTCCATGGATTAATGTCTGGGGTGCAGTTCTTTCCTTATCCGCATCAATACCGTTGTCCTTTGGGGATTGGCGGGCAGCGCGGCGAACAAGCGCTGAGCCACTATTTCAGCCAGTTTATCGAAGACGTTGAAAGCGGTGTGGCGCGTCCCGCAGCAGTGATCCTGGAGGCGATTCAGGGCGAGGGCGGTGTCAACCCTGCGCCGGTAGAGTGGTTGCGCCAGGTGAGAACGGTAACGGAAAAACACGGCATCTTACTGATAGTTGATGAAGTGCAATGTGGCTTTGCCCGTACTGGCGACATGTTTGCCTATCAATATGCCGGGATCGAGCCGGATATCGTCGTCATGTCCAAAGCGGTGGGGGGCGGATTGCCTATGGCGCTGCTGGGGATAAAGCGCGGCTTTGATGCCTGGCAACCCGGCGCCCATACGGGTACCTTCCGTGGCAACCAAATGGCCATGGCGACAGGAATGGCCACGTTAAATATGCTGGTCGGGGAAAATATTGCCGCTCAGGCGGCGCAACGTGGTGCATGGCTGCAACAGCAGTTGAATGCATTGCGTCAGCGTTATCCGGCGCTGGGGCAGGTACGCGGTCGCGGTCTGATGTTGGGGATTGAAATTGTCGACGAACGCCAACCGGCAGATGCGCTGGGCAGTTATCCAATGGATGCGCCGCTGGCGGTGGCCATTCAGCAGCATTGCTTCCAGCAAGGGCTATTGCTGGAGCGCGGTGGCCGCCACGGCAATGTGGTGCGTTTGCTACCGCCACTGACTATTAATGAACAAGAGTGTCAGAGCGTTATTGACCGCTTTACGCTGGCACTGAACGGGGCGTTGGTAACATCACGTTGCTAAATACATCACCGCAGCTCGCTTTATTGCGCCCTGCGGTTTTTTTGCTTTTTGCGTTCAGCAGAGAGCCATTAATTACACCAGGTAAAAATAAAAGGGATAGCACATGAAGGTCAGAGCATTATGTTCGTTGATGCCGTTACTGTTGACCGCGCCGCTGTATGCCGAAGATGCTACGGAGGATAACGGCGATTACATGGTGATCACCGCTAGCCGTACGGCAACCCAGAAGAAAGATTCACCGCAGGTAGTGACGGTGATCAGCAAACAGCAAATCGAGCAACAACGACAGATCACCTCAGACACCTCACAAATTTTAAGTAATCTTTTGCCGGCATTTTCACCCAGCCGGCAAAAGATGAGCGGCAGCGGGGAAACCTTCCGGGGTCGGACGCCGTTGGTGCTGATAGACGGTATTCCCCAGTCGAATCCGCTGCGCCCAACCGGGCGGGAAATGCATACCGTTGACGCCTCCATGATTGAACGCATCGAAGTGATCCACGGTGCCAACGCCAGTAATGGTATTGGCGCTAGTGGAGGCGTGATCAACATCATCACCAAACGGCCGGAACCCGGCTCATTCAACCAGCATTTTAGCGTTGAAGCCACCACGCCGACCTCACAGCTAAAGAGTGACACTATGAGCTACAAGACCACCTACGGTTTTGATGGCCGTGAAGACTACATCGATTATTTGTTCTCTATGAGTTATGAAGATCAGGGGGTGTATCTCGATGGCAATAACCAGCCGGTCGGCGTCGATAATACCCAGGGGGATCTGATGAACTCCCGGGCCTACGACCTTCTGGGGAAAATTGACTACTGGCTGGATGATAACCAGCACATTCAGCTGAGCATCAACCGTTATCACCTGAAAGGCAAAAATGACTATGTCAGCGTGACCGGCGAGCGTGAGCAAGGGATCCCTACTACGTCGGTGAAAGGCACGCCGGAAGGCGAAGCGCCGTTCAACAGCGTCTGGACCACCGGTGTGACCTACGATAACTACGATCTGGCCGGGATGAAGTTTAACGCGTTGGCTTACTATCAGGACTATGAAGCCCTGTTTGGCTCTACGCTATCCGGCACTTTCCAGGATCCGGAGATCGCGCCGGTCGGCACCCTGTACGATCAATCGCGGGCGGTCACATCAAAATACGGCACCAAGATGTCGCTGATAAAAGATGATCTGTGGGATGACCGTCTGAAAGTCACGCTGGGGTTCGATACGCTGTTTGACTCTTCCAAGCAGGATCTGTGGGGCACCCACCGTACCTATGTGCCGGAAGTGAAATATACCGATCTGTCGCCATTCGTGCAGTTGGAGGTGGCACCGCTGGAATCGGTGAAACTGTTCGGCGGCGTTCGTTATGAATATGCCCGCCTGAAGGTCGATAACTATCAAACGCTGGCAGCGAGTAATAGCGTGACGGTGGAGGGCGGTGAGCCGAGCTTCAACAAGACGCTGTATAACATCGCAGCGGTTTGGACGCCGATCGAGCCACTGAGTCTGTTTGCCAACTATTCACAAGGTTTTTCCATGCCGGATGTCGGCCGGGTACTGCGCGGCATTAATCTGCCGGGGATGAGTGTCGATAGCTTCCTGAACCTGCAACCGATTGTGACCAATAACACCGAAGTGGGCTTCCGGGTAGAAAAAGCCCCGGTCGATCTGGAGGTCAGTTACTACAAATCTACCTCGAAACTGGGCAGCCGTGTGGTACGTCAGGGGGATGTGTTTGTCGCCAAGCGGCAGCGCACCGAAATCGACGGGGTGGAAGCGGCGGCGGGTTATAACCTGACGGAAAATCACCGTATGAAGCTGAGCTATTCCCATATGCGTGGACGTTATGACAGCGACGGCGACGGTAGCCTGGATGCGAAGCTTGACGGTCTGAATGTCTCCCCGGATCGCATTATCGCTAGTTGGTCAGCTAACTGGACGCCGCAGTGGAGCTCTTTTGTACAGGCCAACTGGGCGCTCAGCCGTGACTTTGACGAAGAAGACAAGGACTTCAGCGGCTATGCGCTGGTAGATGCGGCGGTGGGTTACAAGCTGCCGGGTAAACGCGGCCAGCTCAGTCTGGCGGTCAGCAATCTGCTGGATAAGCAGTACATTACCTATTACTCCCAGAGTGCGCTGGTTAAAGACGATCGCTACTTTGCCGGTCGTGGGCGCACGTTGACGCTGGGTTATCGCATCGACTTCTAATCAATGGCAAACATGCCACAATTATGGCGGAACATAGATGAAAAACCCCGAAAGCGCGATTATTCCCAGACTGGTCAGTGAGCAGGCGTCCACGCATGCGTTGCTTAACTGCCTGATTAAAGAGTTCGCACTTCCCGAAGGTGGCTTGCATTACTGCTGGCCGCAGCAGATGCAGGGCATTACGCCGAGCCACTGTTTGCAGGCTATCCGTCATGGCGGGATGCCGCTGTGTATTCAACTTTCGGATGCGTGGCAGTGTTTCGTATTGGTGGATCGGCGTGATGCGTTAGGCAGTCAACGTTACCTGTCTGACGTGTATACCCGGCAAGGGGATGCAGACTGGTCGGCGCCGGATTTTGCCACTCTGGTGGCGCAGATACTGGCCGGGTGTCAGCAACGCGTCGGGGGGGATAATCATGAACTGCCGCAGCAGATTGAGCAGAGTCAGCGGCTTACCGCGCGCATCCTGGTGCATAACCTGCACCAGGATGTGCAACATCCGCTGACGGATTATCTGGCCAGTGAACAGGGGCTGTGGTTTGGCCACCCAAGCCATCCGGCGCCTAAGGCGCGTCTGTGGCCGGAAGATCTGGCGCAAGAGACCTTTGCGCCGGAATTTCAGGCGATGACGGCGCTGCACCAGTTTGCTGTGCCGCAGGAAGGGCTGATCGTGTATGGCAATGGGCTGACGGCGCAGCAGGTGCTGGCGGGGTTTGCTGACCAAAGGCAGGCCGCTGACGGTCAGGCGATCATTGTTATGCACCCGGTACAGGCCCGCCTGTTTCTGCAGGACCCGCGTGTGCAACAGTTACTGGCGCAGGGGCAGATCACCGATCTGGGGCCGAGTGGTTTCCGCGCCGCGCCGACGGCGTCGATCCGCACCTGGTATCTGGCGCAACACGACTATTTTATCAAAGGGTCGCTGAACGTGCGAATTACCAACTGCGTACGTAAGAATGCCTGGTATGAGCTGGAAAGCACCATGATCATTGATAGGCTGTTCCGCCGGTTGAAACAAACGGCGTCTGACACGCTGGAAGGATTGACGGCGGTGGCGGAGCCGGGGGTGCTCAGTTGGAGCCCACGGATAGCCAGTGAATCGGATCGCAACTGGTTCCGTGAGCAGACCGGCGCCATCCTGCGTGAGAACTTCTGCCGTCAGTATGGTGAAGAAAACTGTCTGATGGCGGGTACTCTGTTTGCCCGGGACGGCCAATTGCAACCGCTGATACGGCAGGTGCTGCAGCAATGTTATGGGTCAACGCTAAGCGACGATCAACGGTTGCAATGGTTTGCCGATTATCAGCGCCTGCTGCTGGGGCCGGTATTGGCGCTGTTCTTTAACCACGGTATCGTGATGGAGCCACACTTGCAAAATACGGTGTTGGTACACCATCAGGGGCGGCCGCAGCAGGTACTGCTACGCGATTTTGAAGGAGTGAAACTGACCGATGATTTGGGCATCTGTCAAGTCGAGCTGGATATTCATCCGCGCGTACGCCAGTCGTTGCTTTATTCGCGTGAGCAGGGCTGGCAGCGCATTATGTATTGCCTATTTATCAACAATCTTTCTGAGGCGGTACTGGCGTTGAGCTGGCAACGGCCAGCCATGGCCAGCCAGATGTGGCAGCAAGTGTGGGCGCAATTGCAACAGATCCAGCGGCGGTTGCGCGCGCCGGCACCGGAGTTGGCGGCGCTGATCGCCGGTGGGCCCATCAGTTGTAAAACCAACCTGAAAGTGCGTCTGGCTGCACAGGCTGACCGTCAGGCGGGTTATGTGCCGTTACCATCGCCATGGCGGCAGGCGGTAGTGCATGACTGAGTTACCGGTACGCGTGGTGGCGGCGATCGCGCAGGCGCGCCAGCAGCAAGACGATCCATTGGCGATGTTTATCTACGATCTGGCGGCATTGCAGCAACATATTCGTCAGGTGATGGAGGCATTGCCCGATGGGGCCGAGCTTTACTATGCCATCAAAGCTAACAGTGAGCCGCAGATCCTGCAAACGCTGGCGCCGTGGGTCGATGGTTTCGAAATCTCCTCGGGCGGGGAGATTGAACGGCTTCAGGCCGCCGGCAGTGATAAACCTTTCGTATTTTCCGGCCCCGGAAAACTGGATAGCGACTTGCGCGCTGCGTTGCGGCGGCAGGCGGCAGCGATCCATGTGGAAAGCCTGAACGAAATCGACCGCCTGCAACGGCTGGCCCGCGAGCAAGGGCGGGTTCAAACGGTGTTGATTCGCATCAACCCGCAACTGCCGGCGCAGATCTCCAGCCGGTTGGCTATGGCCGGCACCGCGACACCGTTCGGTATTGACGAAGCCGACCTGGCTGTGGCGGTGCACCGGGTGGACAACGCTGATCACCTGGTGTTGCAGGGCTTCCATGTGCATGCGATGTCGCATCAGCAGTCGGAGCAGCGTCATCGCCAACTGATGGAGTACTATTTGCAGCGTTGGCCGCAGTGGAAAGCGCTGTCGGCACAGCAGGAAGGGATCACGCACCTCAATGTGGGGGGCGGAATTGGTGTCGATTATCTGTCTACGTCACAGTTCGATTGGCCTGGTTTCTGTCACTGGCTGGGCGAACTGCTCGCCGTCACCGCCGGTGCGCCCCGATTACGCTTTGAGCCAGGTCGCTTTATCAGCGCCTTCTGTGGCTACTATGCAATTGAAATTCTGGATCAAAAAACCAGCCACGGTAAACATTTTCTGGTGTGCCGGGGGGGCACGCATCAGTTCCGTCTCCCCGTCGCGCAAGGACACGATCACCCGATAATCCACTTGCCGCAGCGCTCGGATGGTGCAGGGGAGTTGTGTGCCTGGACCGTCGTTGGCCAGCTCTGCACACCCAAAGATGTGCTCAGCCGTGATTGCTCGCTTAAGGGTGTGGCGATCGGCGACATGCTGGTGCTGCCGCTGGCGGGAGCCTATGGCTATAACATCTCGCACGCTGATTTCCTGTGTCATCCACGTCCGTGCCAACTTTTCCTACCGCTGGAAACGGCATCATGGGCGTAACCCCACGGTTGGTGGCAGTTAACGTACTGCTGGGGACGTTGACCGTCAGTCTGAACAACAGCTCGCTCAACCCGGCGTTACCCGCGTTTATTGCGGCGTTCTCGCTGGGGCCGGTGAGCGCCAGTTGGATTGTCGCTGCCTTTATGGCCAGCATGGGGTTGACCATGCCGCTCACCGGTTACCTCAGCCAGCGGTTGGGGCGCAAACCTCTCTATCTGGTAGCGCTGGCGTTGTTTGTCGCCGGTTCGCTGGTCGGTGCGTTGGCGACCTCGATTGGTGGGGTAATCGCCGCCCGTGTGGTGCAAGGTATTGCCAGTGGATTGATGATCCCGCTGGCGCTAGCGATTATTTTTTCGATGTATGCCAAAGAAGAGCGCGGCAGGGTGACCGGCTGGTGGGCGGCGGCGGTGATGTTGGCACCTGCGCTGGGGCCGTTGCTCGGAAGCCTGGTGTTGTCATGGTTCGACTGGCGGGCGCTGTTTTTGATCAACGTACCGGTGGGCGTGTTGGCACTGTTGATGGGCGTTTGGGTGTTGCCGTCCTCGACTGCGGCAGCGGGTAAAACGTTCGATAGCGTTGGTTATCTTCTGGTGGCCTGCGGCATTGGCTTGTTGCTGTTGCTCTGTGGTCGTTTACACCAGCTGTCGGCGCTGCGTGAGCCGCTGAACCTGCTGATGTTGCTGGGGGCGCTGTTGTGTCTGGCGCAGTTTGTCCGTCATGAGTTACGCGTACCGGAACCGTTGTTGAACCTGCGTCTGTTTGCCTTGCGCGACTATCGGCTCAGCGTACTGCTGGCGGTGGTGCAAGCAGTGGGCATGTTTGAATGTCTGGTTCTATTGCCGCTGTTGGTGCAGATGGTGTTGGGCTATTCCCCGATCTACACCGGATTGGCGTTATTGGGTACCGCGCTATTTGCCAGCCTGTTTGGTCAGTTCGGCGGGCGGATACTCGATCGCCACGGCCCCCGAACCCTGGTACTCACGGGGATGTTGTTGACTGGCACCGCTACCCTGGGGTTGGGATTGCTCGGCAACGGCTCGGCACTATGGCCAGTTTTTGTGCTGATGATACTGCGCGGTGCCGGGTTGGGGCTGTCTTATATGCCGGTCACCACTACCGGGCTGAACGCTTTGCCGGAAGACATGGTGACGCAAGGAGCGGCGATGAACAATATTTCACGGAGGTTAATATCCTCTCTGGCGATTGTGCTGGCTTCTCTCTGGTTACAGTACCGGCTGGTGGGCAGTACGGATTATACCGCGGCGGTAAGCGAAACCTTTATTGCTACCGGCCTGCTTATTTTATTGACGGCGCCTTGTGCCTGGCGTTTTTCCCGCGTGGAAAAACTGGCCGTGGACAAAGCACCGAATTTCCATTAAATAGGGTAACTGTATGTCTGATGCGCGAGCACTCTCCTATTCTGACTGGCTGACGGCCAGTAATGCTTCCCGTTTACAGCAGGTTGAACAGCGGGTGGTGGGACAGCTATTACAAACGCTGCTTTACGAGCAGGTGGTGCCTTACCAGCGGCAGGTTCTGGCGGGCAAACAACAACGTTTCATTATCGCCAGTGAGCTGGGCGTTGAGTACCACTGCAACGGTCTGCAAAGCGCCAGCTTCGATCTGATCCGGCTGGATTATGCCACGCTGGAACGGATAGATGCTGACGGACAGCGCAGCAGCCCAAAGTTACATCAGGCGCTGTCAGAACTGTTGAGTGGGGTGCAAGACAGCCCACATTTTCCAAGTTTTATCAATGAGCTGGAGCAGACGCTGCTGAAAGATCTCCAATCGCGCAGCCTGGGTTACCGGCCAGACAAACCGGCGCATCGGTTGGATGTTGATGCGCTGGAGCAGCATTTTATGGACGCGCACTGCTATCACCCGTGCTACAAATCGCGCATCGGTTTTTCGCTGCAACACAATGCGCAGTACGGCCCGGAGTTTGCTGCGCCGATCGCCATTGTCTGGCTGGCGCTGGCGAAAAGCCGTGCTTCAGTGAACTATGCCGAACACATCGATATTGATGACTTTATGCAGCGCGAGGCGGGTGTGCCCTATGCGGAGATCCTGCGCCAGCAGGGGAAAGATCCACAAGATTATTGCCTGATCCCGGTTCATCCCTGGCAGTGGCAACAGGTGATCGTCACCACTTTCTATCCCGAATTGCTCAGCGGCGAGCTGGTGTGGCTGGGTGAATCGCGCGATCGCTATCAGGCGCAGCAGTCGATCCGCACCATGGCGAACGTCAGCGACAAGACGCGCCCTTATGTCAAACTGGCGATGAGCATGACCAACACCTCCAGTACGCGCATCCTGGCACGGCATACGGTGATGAACGGCCCGATCATTACCAGTTGGTTGCAGCAACTGATCTCGCGCGACGAGACGGCGCGCGCACTGGACTTTGTGATCTTGAGGGAAGTGGTCGGAGCCAGCTTTGACTATCAGCCGCTGCCAGAAAGCCGCATGACACAGACTTACGGCACCTTTGGCGCCATCTGGCGCGAGAGTCTACACCAATATTTACGTGCCGATGAGCAGGCGGTGCCGTTTAACGGCCTGAGCCATGTGGAAAATCGCTACGGCGACGGCGAGCAACGGCCGTTTATTGACGCCTGGGTTGCCCGCTACGGTCTGGAGGCATGGAGCCGGAAACTGTTGCAGGTGAGCGTACAGCCGATCATCCACATGTTGTATGCCGAAGGGATAGGCATGGAATCGCATGGGCAGAATATTGTCTTGATCGTCAAAGACGGTTGGCCGGTGCGCATAGCGCTGAAGGATTTCCATGATGGCGTGCGTTATTCGTCCGACCATCTGGCGCACCCGGAGTTGCAACCGGACCTGGTGCCGCTGCCGGCCAGTCATGCCAAGATCAACCGCAACTCGTTTATTTTGACCGATGATGTTGATGCGGTGCGCGATTTTTCCTGTGATTCGTTCTTCTTTATTTGCCTAGCGGAGATGGCGATTTTCTTGCAACAGCATTACCAACTGGACGAATCGGACTTCTGGCGCATGACCGCCGATATCATTGTCGATTACCAGCAGCGCCACCCGCAACACCGTGTGCGCTATGCGACGTTCGACGTATTTGCCCTGCACTATGAAGTGGAAGAGTTAACCAAGCGTCGCCTGTTGGGGGATGCCGAACGCCGCTTTAAGTCGGTGCCGAATCCTCTGCACACCTTCAGGCCGACAGCATGCTGAGAACCAACCGATTAAAACAGAAACTGCGTGACGGGCAGCACGCTTATGGGCTATTTGCTTCGCTGCCGTCGCCGGTGGCGATTGAACTGATTGCCGAAGCCGGTTTCGACTTTGTGATCATTGACTGTGAACATGTACTGATCAACCCGGAAACGGTAGAAAACATGATCCGTACTGCCGAAAGTTACAACATTACACCGCTGGTGCGTGCTGCAGATGCGGATGCCAAAACTCTGCTGCGCCTGTTGGATGGGGGGGCTCAGGGCATTGTATTGCCTATGGTGGAACAGCCGGAAGCGCTGGCGGCGGCGATAGCCGCCTGCAAGTACCACCCGCTGGGGCAACGCAGCCTGAATGCCGGGCGCCCCGGTTCGTTTGGCAAACACAGCCTGGCGGACTATGTGCAGTTTGCCAATGAGCAAATCATGGTGGTGGCAATGATTGAAAGCGCTGCCGGAGTGCAGCATGCAACGGAGATTGCCGCCGTGCCTGGCCTGGACATGATATTAGAGGGGGCCGCCGATCTTTCCCAATCGCTGGGGCTGCCGTGGCAGACTGGCCATGCTCAGGTTCAGCAGGGGCTGTTGCAATGCTGGCAGGCGACGCATCAGGCCGGGGTACCTTATTGCGCCATTCCGCGACAGCCGGACGACCATCGCCAGTGGCGTCAGTGTGGTGTGAATACTTTTGTCTTGGGCGACGAACGCGGCATCGCCTTTCGCGCTCTTCAGGCCAGACTGGCCACCACGACTTCTGAAGGAAATGAGTGACATGACAACACAGACACGCGCCGCTGATGGGGTGATGCAGGATTTGGTCGACCGCCTGCTGGCGGAGAATTTTTTTGGTCCTGGGCCCTTGTCGATGATCGAGCCGGCGCAATGGTCAAGCGCCTTGCCGTTGCCATTTGTCGAATTGAGCGCAGAGCAGCGTATCTGGTGCTGGCAGGACATCACCATTGCATTGCGCCCGGGCATCACTCAGCTTTGGGAGAAAGTCCCTGGCACGGCGGTGTTGCAGCGTCAGCCGAACGCACCTGATTGGCAATCGTTATCGCCGGAGGCCTTTATGGGCTGCGTATTTGCCGGAACCGACAACATTTCACAGGATAACGGCAAGGGGCAGGCGCTGTTTATGGATGCGCTACGCTGCAGCATTCGTCAGATGGCGCTGTCGCTCAATCATCGGGTGGCAACGCAAGATCTGATGAGTAAAGACGGTGGCGCGTTTTTCCTGGCCATGGAGCAATGGGCATCGTTGCGCGATCGCCCCTATCATCCGTTAGCCAAGGCCAAGCAAGGGTTGAATGATGCTGACTATCAGGCTTATCAGGCCGAATTTGCCCGTCCGGTGGCATTACATTGGGTGGCGATAGAAAAAAGCCTGCTGCTGTGTGGCAGCGGCGTGACGGATGTGCAGCAGCAGTATCCGGCCCGCTATTTATTGCCGGGTGCACAGCGTCAGGCGCTATGGCAGGAAATGCGCAGTCTGGGGATTGCCGAGAGCCACATTGCGTTGCCAGTACACCCGTGGCAGTCTCGGCAGGTCCTGGAAGCACAACTGGGAAGCTGGTTCGCCGATGGTCTATGCCAGCGGTTGCAATTTTGCGACACCGAGGTATTTGCCACCTCCTCGTTGCGCTCGATGACGCCGTGTTTCAACGGTGCCGACTACCTGAAGTTACCGATTGCCGTTTATTCGCTGGCTTCGTCGCGTTATTTGCCTGCGGTGAAGATGATCAATGGTGGTTTGAGTGAAGCCCTGTTGCGCGAGGGGCGAGATCAGGATCCTATACTGCAACGCTCGCTGTATCTGTGTGACGAAAATCGCTGGTGGGCGTTTATGCCGCCACAGGCGACGCTGTTTGACGATGCGCCACGGCATCTTTCCGCACAGGTGCGCGGTTATCCGGCTGAACTGCTCGATGACCCGGATTGCCGCCTGATGCCGATGGCGGCGCTGGGAACGTCTTTGCCCGACAGCAAGCAGCATTTCTTTGATGACTGGCTGCAATACCGCCAGTTGCCGGCGGATGCAGCATCGGTACTGATCCTGTTCCGTGAACTGTGCCACTGCTTCTTTGGGGTCAATCTGCGCATGTTCCGTCTGGGCATGATGGGCGAAGTCCATGGGCAAAATGCGGTGTTGGTGTGGAAAGCGGGTAAAGCCGATGGGCTGTTATTGCGTGATCATGACTCTTTGCGTATTTTTGTGCCCTGGCTGGAACGCGTCGGGCTGGCCGATCCGGAATATCGCCTGAAGAAAGGGCACCCGAATACCCTGTATCACCAGCGGGCGGAAGATCTGCTGTTCTGGCTGCAAACGCTGGGGATCCAGGTCAATATGCGCGCTATTATCGATACGCTGGCGGAAACTTATGCGATCCCTGCCGTAACGTTGTGGCTGGCATTACGGGAAGAGTTGGAGTTACTGATTGAATCCATTGATTTTGATGACGAGGCTCGCAGCATGATCCGTCACCAATTGTTTGAGGTGGCCAACTGGCCGCAGAAACTGTTGCTGACGCCGATGATTGAGCGGGCAGGTGGGCCGGGCAGTATGCCGTTTGGCAAGGGCGAAGTGGTTAACCCATTCCGCAGGTTGGCGCGTGACCAATAGGCCGTTACATCAACCTACCCGACGCAGATTACTGCGTCTGGCCGCTGGCTGGCTTGCCGGCAGCGTGATTGCCTCGGGCCGGGCGCAGACGATCTCACCGCGTGTGGTGACCTTGTTTCAGGGGGCGACGGACAGTGCGGTGGCGCTTGGTGTGACGCCTGTGGCGGTGGTGGATTCCTGGAGCGAAAAGCCGACCTACAAATATCTGCGTCAGGCATTGCAAGGTGTGCCGCATGTCGGTTTGGAAACCCAGCCAAGTCTGGAACATATCGCTCTGTTGCAACCGGATTTGATCGTCGTCTCACGCTTTCGTCACCAGCGCATTGCACCGCTGTTACAGCAGATAGCACCACTAGTGATGCTGGACAACGTGTTTGAATTCAAGCAGACACTGAGCGTGACAGCGGCGGCACTGCATCGGCAGGCTCAGGCCGAGGTGTGTTTGCAACAGTGGCAACAACGGGTCGCCAACCTACGCTCTCAACTGCAACAACGCTTTGCTGGCCACTGGCCGCCAACTGTGTCGGTGCTGGATATTCGTGAAGACCATATCCGCAGCTATTTACCGGGCAGTTTTCCCGGCTGGGTGCTCAGCGAACTGGGTTTTGGCTGGAATACCACGGCGCAAACCACACAGGGCGTGTCGATCAAGCTCAGTGGCAAGGAAAGTTTGCCCATCGTCAATGCGGATATCTTTTTTGTTTTCTTACGTTCGGAAAGTGCCGGGGTGCAACGCAATTACCATAGTCTGCTCCAGCATCCATTGTGGCTGCAGCTACGTGCGCCGCAGCAGCAACAGGTGTGGCTGGTCAACGGCGTTGTCTGGAGCCTGTCCGGCGGTATTCTGGGCGCCAACCTAATGCTGGATGACATTGAACGGCAGGTTATACCAGGTACGACAGCATGAGTAACGGGATGAAATTATTGCTGGCGACCGGGGGGGTGTCGCTGTTGATGTTGCTGAGCCTGATGGTCGGTGCGCGTTGGATCCTGCCTTCGCAAGTGATGGCGGCGTTGCTGAGCCCGGATGCGTTGAACGTCAATCATATTCTGGTGACCACCCGCCTGTCACGCACTCTGATGGCTGTGACCGTTGGCGCCAGTCTGGCGGTGGCGGGAGTGCTGATGCAGGCGTTAACGCGTAATCCGCTGGCCTCTCCCGGTTTGTTCGGCGTCAATGCCGGCGCTACCTTCTTTGTCATTCTGTTCAGTTCGTTGTTTTCCCTGCATGCGCCGGGTGGGTGGTTGTGGAGTGCCTTTGCCGGTGCTGCAATTGCCGGCGCGTTGGTGTGGTTGATTGGCAACATGGGGCAGGGCAGCCTTAGCCCTCTGCGCATTGTGCTGGCTGGCGCGGCGATTACCGCCCTGTTCTCGGCATTATCCCAGGCGCTGTTGGTGGTGGATCAGGAAGGGTTGGATACGGTGTTGTTCTATCTGGCCGGCTCACTCAGTGAACGCAGCCTGCCGTTGGTCTTGCCTCTGGTCGGCGGCTGTCTCGCTGCGTTGCTGGCGGCGTTTACGATGGCGGGGCAGGTTAATGTGCTGAACGCCGGCGATGAGATCGCCACTGGTCTGGGACAGCGCACCGGCATGATCCGAGCGCTGATGAGCTTTATCATTATTATTCTGGTCAGCAGCGCGGTGGCGTTGGCGGGCAGTATCGGCTTTATCGGCCTGGTGGTGCCGCATATGGTGCGTAAAGGGCTGGCTATCGATCACCGCTGGTTATTGCCGGGCAGCGCCCTGCTGGGTGCCGGTTTGCTGCTGCTGGCGGATATGCTGGCGCGGGTGGTGATCCTGCCGCAAGAAGTGCCGGTGGGGGTGATGACCGCGCTGTTTGGCGCGCCGTTCTTCATCATGCTGGCGCGGCGTGGAGGGCTCAATGGCTAATACCGTCATCTGGCGTTATGGGCGTTTCTTGTGCCGGATTAATGTGTCCACCCTGTGGCGTGTGTTGTTGACCGGTGTGCTGGCGTTGATGGTGGCCGGCTTTTCGGCGGCGCAGGGCGCGGTGGCGGTCTCGCCGTTGGCACTACTGCATGTGTTGTCTGGCAGCGCCGATCCGGCTCTGAGCTTTATTATCGGCCAGCTACGCCTGCCGCGTATCCTGCTGGCGGCACTGGTGGGTGGCGCGCTTGGGGTTTCTGGGCTTATCTTGCAGAGCATTATTCGCAACCCGCTGGCTTCACCGGATTTACTGGGCATCAGTAGCGGCGCCAGCACGGCGGCGGTGGTGTATCTGTCGTTTTTCAGCATGACGCTGGGGGGGCAGTATCTGCCGCTGGCGGCGATGACGGGAGCTGCAATTGCGATGTTGGCGGTGTACGGGCTGGCATGGCAACGCGGCGTTTCACCACTGCGACTGGTACTGATAGGTGTGGGCGTTTCTGCGTTACTGACCGCCATCACTACCTTTTTATTGGTATTCAGCCCATTGAGCACCACGCTTTCCGCCTATGTCTGGATGGCCGGCAGCGTTTACGGCGCCAACTGGGACGATGTGCGCACGCTGGGGCTTTGGCTGTTGGCGCTGTTGCCGTGGCTGGCGCTGCTGGCGCGCCAGGTGATGTTCCAACAGCTCGATGACGGGCTGGCGACCGGTATTGGCGTACGGGTGCAATGGTTGCGCGGCGGGTTATTATTACTGAGCGTGGCGCTGGCGGGCACCGCGATTGCGTGGGGCGGTGCAATGGCGTTTGTCGGCTTGATCGCCCCGCATATTGCCCGGCGTCTGGTGGCGCCGACCTTTAGTGGTCAGGCGCTGATGAGTACGCTGACTGGCGCGATTTTGGTGATGCTGGCGGATAGCGTCGGCCGGGTACTGTTTTTGCCCGCCGATCTACCGGCCGGTATCTTCGTGGCGGTATTGGGCGCACCGTTCTTTTTGTATCTGTTAATACGCCAACGCCAGTGAGGAATTTTTACTTATGATGTCGTTTGCCACACGGGCTTTGACGCTTTGCTATCAACGCCAGACCATTATTGAGGATCTGGACATCGTTTTGCCGCGCGGCAAGGTTTCGGTGCTTATCGGCAGCAATGGCTGCGGCAAGAGTACGCTGCTGAAATCTTTTGCCCGTCTGTTAAAACCGCAGCAAGGGGCGGTTATTCTCAACGGCACGGATATTTGGCATAAGCCTACCGCCACGGTGGCGCGCGAGCTGGCGATCCTGCCGCAGATGCCAAGCGCGCCAGAGGGGATCACCGTGCGGCAACTGGTGAGCCTGGGGCGTTATCCTTATCAGAACTGGTTACAGCAGTGGTCGTCGGAAGATGAAGCGATGGTCAACCGCGCGCTACGTCAGACCGGAGTGGAGGCGTTGGCCGATCGTCCGGTAGATACGTTGTCCGGTGGTCAGCGCCAGCGGGCGTGGATCGCCATGACATTGGCGCAGGACACCGAGATCGTGTTGTTGGATGAACCGACTACCTTTCTCGATCTGGCCCATCAGGTCGAGGTGCTGGAACTTTTGCGGGAACTGAATCAGCGGGAGAATAAGACCATTATTATGGTGTTGCATGACCTGAACCTGGCCTGCCGTTATGCCGACCATCTGGTCGCGGTGCATAACCGCACGGTGGTGGCGCAAGGGGAACCGCAGGCGATCCTGACTGAAGAATTGGTGAAGTGTGTGTTCGACCTCAATTGCCGGATTATCGAGGATCCTTTCTTCTCCACGCCGCTGTGCATTCCTTTCGGTCGGGAGAGGTCATGACGTTTAGCCTGGAGCAATGGGCTCAGCTCAGCGGTGGCTTGTTGCTCACCACGGCAACGCAGGCAGACCCGGCACGCAGTCTGCCGGCTGCCACTCTGCTGGACGATGCGTGTTGCGAGCAACTGCTGCGTACCTTGACGCCGACGATCGGTTCGCCCTCGTTGGCGATCACCGCGTCGTTTTTGGCGAAAAGAGTGTCGTTTTTGACTACCGGCGCGTGCCTGTATGCCATGTCAGCGTATGACCAAGGGCTACGGCTGTCGTTGGACAATGCGCTGATTGAGTATGGTCATGATGATGGGCGCTGGACATCAAAGATGCCTCTGCACAATATCTCGCCGTTTGGCTATCAGCCCGGTGAACGAGAGATGTGGCGGGCAGAAATTGTTACCATCTTGTTTGAGGGATTACTGGCGCCGCTGTGGCAAACCTTCAGCCGGGTTGCTGGTATCTCGGCGCAGATCCTGTGGGAAAATAGTGCGGTACGGGTCTATTCGTTGTACGAACGCCGGATGGCGAAGATTGATGATGAGTTCATCAGAAAACGTTGCGAGACGGACTTCTTCTGGCTGTGTGAACAGGCGGAACCGGCGCTGTTCGGGTTGGATATTAACCCGCTGCGTCATTTTCGCCGCCCGGTGACGGCAGTTGAGGGGCAAGACTGCGGCGTGCGGTTTCGCCGTACCTGCTGTTTTTATTACAAGGCATCCACACCGGTTGAGTATTGCTCGACCTGCCCGTTGTTGAAACCGGGAAAAAATGCATGAGTTATGTGATTATGCCACGTCGGCAGGGGGTTGAGGCTGACATATTACAGCATTATCGCCAGGTCAATGCATCAACCCTGGGCCACCTGACGACGGAGGGCTATTTGCCTGGTTTGCGGCCGCGGGTTGAACAGTGCCATATGGTCGGTAACGTGGTGACGGTGAAACTGTTTCCGCCCGATGGGGCAATCTTGCGAGAAGCGCTGTTGTTGAGCCAGCCGGGGGATGTATTGGTGATTGACAGTTCGGCGGATGAGCACTGTGCCTGCTGGGGGGAACTGCGCAATCTGGCGGGATTAATCAAGCAACTGGCCGGCGTGGTGGTGGTGGGGGCTGTCACCGACATTACCGCATTACGATGCCAGCGTTTGCCGGTTTTCAGTCTTGGCATTAGTGCCGTCACCACCCGTTCACTGGCGGAGCGGGGGGAAATCAACACGTCATTACATGTGATGGAGGGAACGATCCATCCGGGCGATCTGGCGTTAGGTGATGATGACGGTGTGTTTATGGTTAATGCCCGACAAGCAGTGGAATTATTGCCTCAGTTATTGTTAAAAGAGCAGCAGGATCAGCAGAAGAGAACGCTGCTCGCGCAGCGTTTAAAAGCATGTTGCTCTGCAAGACAGTAAGCATCGTTGTAAGCACACATATTATTAAAATGATTGATCCCCATGCTTTCGATCCTGCGCACCATTTAGGAATGAATTGTATGAGTATGCATCGCACGCGCGACGAATGGCGCGCCATTATTGAAGAGCAGCGGCGTTCTGTTCTGGTCTCGGACAAACTCAATTTTGTCACCAGCACGATATTACGTGCTCCGCTTTCTCCAATGCTAAACAGCGTCTTTCGTCCGTTGGCGTAACGCTATCCGCTTTTGTTCCGGCGCTACCGCCTGATGCGGACACAAAAGCGCACACGGCTGCAAGAATGGACGAAGTGCCATCGACGGCAGTGAACCATCAACCCTCAGCGTCTGCTACCTGGCGCCACGCTATGCCTTTCGGTTGACATTTCTCCGCGCTGGCTGGCAACCCTCATTCGCGAGATGGTGCCATGAAAATGTTTGTCGATGTCCCTGCCATCTATCTTTACCCCGGTCATGTGGATTTTCGTAAAAGTATCAACGGACTGGTGCTGATTATCGAGCAGAATATGGCGCACTCCCCCTTCGATGAGGCCCTGTTTGTTTTCTGCAACCGCCCCGCCAGAGCGGTGAGTGTCAAGGTAGTTGTCGCCTCAGTTAACTCATGTAGCGGGAGTTTCCCGCTCAGGATTTAGCCATACTTCGTCCTGCCGACTCCAATTCCGCGTTTGACCTGACCAACGATGCGGATTTCGCATTTTGGCTGCCTCATACACCGATTTGCGCTGCTCCAGCAGCAGGCGGTCTTCGCCTCTGTGGCGTTGACCTGGCGTCACATACCGAATGCCTCTATGGAGGTGCTCTTCGTTGTACCAGGCGACGAAGCTTTCCACCTAGGCTCGAGCCTCTTCCGTAAGCGCCCCATATAGGACGTCTTTCGATTTCGACAGGGATGATTAAGGATGGTGTCCACCTATTTTAAGTGGATACTATCTATGACAGAGCCAAAAAAACCGAGAGCCAACTACTCCATGGAGTTCAAGCTGGCTATGGTCGAAAAGTCCCTGCAACCCGGCGTCAGCGTCGCGCTGCTGCGCGTAACAACGGCATCAACGATAATCTGCTGTTCAAATGGCGCCGCCGTTATCGGCACCTCGCCGACGCTCCTGTCGATGAAGGCGCTGGCACCCCAGTCATCATCGAGGACAATATTGTCCCAGTGGTGCCAAAGCGTAAAGAGAAGGTGCTGCGGGTTACAGGAAGTCGGACACGGGCATAGTACCGAAGAAATCAGTGAACAAAACATGTAACAGTGTGGCGGAATTGACGGAGGGAAGGCCCGTGACTGAGGGGAACAGCCAACGGTACGACCGCATCCGGACGCAGAGCCGGGAAAATGCGACGTCACGTCTGCTGGCTGTGCGGAAAGCAGCAAAAAGGGATAAACGTAAACAGTTTACCTGTATCTTCCATCAAATAAGCGAAGCTCTGCTGACGCAGAGCTTTCTGCAACTCAAACGACAGTCTGCACCGGGGACAGTACAGACCGCTGCCAGCAAGGCAGGTGCCTCTTTCCTCCCTGACGCCGGATGACCCCATCCTGCAGGATTATTTTTTGCCCGCAGCGCAGGACGAGGCGGTATCTGGCTCGCTGGCGGTGGAAGAGCAGGGTGTTGAGGTCTTTGCCGTCTGGGTGTGCGGGGAAATCCGGGTGTTCGCCGGGCGGCATGTGGCGTCTGCGGCTGGCTTTGACCACCTTGGTGCCTCCGCCCTATTCCAGCAGGCGGCCCATGCGTGCGTGGATGAGCTGTCAGCGCGTCTCAACGCCGGATGGGAGGGTAACCTATAACCCTCTCACTCACCGCACTCTGGCGGTGCAGACAGGCTCCTGCGCCTTTACCGATGCCGCAGGCAGCCTGTTTGCCAATGCCCCCATGCAACGAATGCTGGGGTGCGACGAACGGGCATGCGGCAATGATTCTCCCCTGGTGTCGCTGTTCCTGGTGCAGGAAACCCTGGCCCGGCAGCAACGTCAACCGCTTTGGGTGTTTAATAGCCAGCCCTATGGCGCCTACGGCATAACCCAGCTCTGGTTATTCTGCTTTCTTCCCGACGTGGATGATTACGGGGGGTGTAACGGCATCTTTTGCCATGCGCGGCCCTTTCCGTTCCTGTCGCTGCCGGACTATCTCGAGTGCGTTAATCCCGGGACGGTGGAGGACTGGCACAGGTTTACCGACAGGGAGCGAGGCATCATATTTTTGTCGTTGCAGCGCCTGAGAAGCAAGCGCATTGGGCAGTGGCTCCGGATATAGCATCGCACGGTAGAAAACCGGTTGCAGGTCATCTACCAGAAGACAGGTATCCACAATGTCCGGCAGATGGATGACTATTGTCGCCAGCAGGGGCTGATGTACGCCATTCCCCCGCAATGGCGACCCTGCAGTCATGTTCATTAACCCGTAGTGACGGGTACGTGGTCGCCTCTGGCGGCCGCGTATTCGCGGGAAGGGAGACCTGCTGGTATGATACCCATAAGCACTGTCAAGCAAGAGAACAAAACCGATGACCGAACCTAGGCTCCCCTTACTCAGTATCAGGCGCAAGCCGAAAATCTATGTGAACCCGAAGCCTGCCGATAAACCCGCGCCGGCGCCAAAATCGGCGAAGCCGCCCAAGGCAAAGGCACCAAAGCCGGTCAAGGAGCCAAAACTGAAACAGCCGCCGCCCAAGCCCCTGAGTCGGGAAGAGCGCATCGCGCGGAACCGGGCGAAAAAATTACGCCAGGGTCAGGAGGCTATCGCCAGTCTGGTGGCCAACTGGCCATCGCTTTTTGATTTGGGATACCCCAAACTGCTCAAGGTGGGCATTGCGGCGGATATCCTTGACGATATCAAGGCGCGTGAACTGGATTTAACCCGCGCCAAGGCCAGCGCGACGCTGATGTTCTATACACAACGCGTATTTTATCAGCAGGCTCATGCCCTGAAGCAGCTGGAGAAATGGCGAGTAGAAACAGAATCTGCCGTGTCACCGGGCGAAGAGCCAACGCCATGAGCAAGAAATTTACTCCGACGCCCCATGATGCGGTGTTCAGGCAGTTTCTTCACGACAAGGCCACCGCGCAGGATTTTTTTGATATCTGGCTGCCTGATGATATCAAGGCGCTGTGTGACTGGGAGACCCTGAAGCCTGAGTCCGGCTCCTTTATCGACCCGGACATGAAGCCTTACCAGAGTGATATCCTCTACTCGGTGAACGCCAACGGGGTTGATGGCTATGTCTACTGTTTGATTGAGCACCAGTCGACCCCCGACAAGCTGATGGCCTGGCGGTTAATGCGCTATAGCATGGCGGCGATGCAGCGGCATCTGGAAGCCGGGCATGATAAACTGCCCCTGGTTTTTCCAGTGCTGTTCTACTGCGGTGAAAAAAGTCCGCATCCGTACAGCACCAACTGGCTGGACTGCTTTGAACGGCCCGATATTGCGGCAAAGATTTACAGCCAGCCGTTCCGATTGATGGATGTGACCACGCTCGATGATGATGCCATCATGCAGCACCGGCGCATGGCGCTGCTAGAGTTGATTCAGAAGCATATTCGCCGCCGGGATATGACGGAGTTGCTGGACAGTATTGTTAAACTGCTGTCGTACAATTATTATACGGATACGCAGGTTGTCACGATGATGAACTATCTGGTTCAGGAGGGCAATGCCGCTTCGCCGCGAACGTTCATCACCGAGATCGCTAAACGGGCAGAGAAACATGAGGAGGCGCTTATGACTATTGCTGAGGCTCTGAAGCAGGAAGGCTATCAGATTGGACGTGATGACGGCCGCCAGGAAGGCATCCAGCAAGGCGAGCATGCTGCGGCGATGAAAATTGCACGACAGATGCTGTCGCGTGGAATTGCTCGGGATGCTGTGAAAGCTTGTACAGGTTTGTCTGATAATGCTCTCGATAATCTGATGTGTTAAGATTATTGTATATTGGCATGAGATAGAATATGGTTCGCATGTATAGCTCATGCCATTTTTTTCAGTTTTTAATTTAAATATTATTTATCTGGTATAGCGATTATTTCTAATAGTGCAGGTGAGCCAGTATATCATGCTGGAAAAAATTAATGAATTCACAGATGGGAGGCCCCAATTAATAGTGAATCCGATAATACTTCCTGTTCCCCAAGCAGCCATAGCTAACTATCCTATTTTTTGTGTTGATGATGCATCGGGTAATGTGTCATGACTTCGGGTAAAATCGAGTAATTTTCTGTGAGTCCGTAAAATATAGTAATCAACCAGCGTTACACCGGCAATAGGTGGAAATAGCACACCAAGGAAAATCAGGAAATCCACGAATTTGTTCATGATTCCCAATACAGAAAGCAAAGTGCCAAGTGCTCCTAGTATAATTGTCATTTTCTTATAAGGTAACTCACGACAAAATAGAGTCTCTACGATATTTGTTACTGTAAGCGATGAAGAATAAAGAGCTGTATCATTAACTTTCACTGCAGATAAAATAACAGATAGTAGACCAAGCCATCCTGCACTCTGCGTCATTATTGTGACCACATCAGAAGTATGAAGCGCATGGGCCACTAAAATGGCAACCCCATTAACAATAAACTCACCAATAATATAAGAAATGGTTATCATCTAGAAAACATGTCTTACATTTTTACAGTATCGTGTAATATCAAGGGTAATCAATGCGCCAACTATAGCCCCACCGGCAACCATTGTTGCTCCTGCGCCTATGGACATATATGCACCATTAGGTGGTGATATTATAAGGAAAATAAAGTCATTTCCTTTTAACATGTCAAAAAACACCCACCCAACAACTAAACAAAAAATAGGTAATGCTAGTTTAGCTTTCCAGCTTAAACCAATAAAACCCCAAACCACTAGTAAGGTAAGAATGCGACCTGATATTAATGCAGCAATTTCAAAGCTTATCTTTCCATTGAATGCATAAACAACACCATCTGCTAAAATGGAATTTTGCACGCCAAACCAACCAAGGCAACTTATAACAATGGCTACCCCTATAAATGCAGAACCATAACGTCCAAAGCCACACCATTTTGCTAAAAGACAGGTTACTGGTTGATAATCCTTCCCGTGTACCTGCAAACCCGACGCTAAGACTGACAAATTGTAAAAAGTAGACTGCCTAAAAATGTCGCTAGCATGCTTGTGTAAATGTCATAGAATGACCAAGAGTAGCACCTAGCATAAACTGAGCTAAGGCTGTTGTCATTCCTGTCCTAACTAGAGTCGTTGTTAACAGGCTAACCCTTGATGTCTGTGGAACTCGGCTGAAAGTGTAGTTTTTATCGTCCATATCATGATCACTCTATATAATATTTATTTAGAGTAGTTAAAAATGATAAACGTTGCATTGGCACAAATAGATACTGTGCTTGGTAACAAGGGAAAAAACCTTGATCACATAAAGTCATTTTTCCATAGGGCTGCTGATAATAAAGCAAATATTATCTGTTTTCCAGAGTTAGCTACTACAGGTTACACTCCTGATTTATTGGGAACTTCATTATGGAACCTCAGTGAAAGTAGAGGTGGTGAAACTGATTTGTTATGTAAGCAAACTGGCTAACGACTTGGATTTAATTATTATATCTGAATTTGTTGAGCGAGGGGAAAATCCTGGTCAAGTTTATAACTCTGCCGGGATTTGGGTTCCAGGGGGTGACAGTTGGAAACATGTGCATAGGAAAATTCATCTATGGGGTGATGAAAAAAATGGTTCAGCGAAGGTAGTAATTGTCAAATCATAGAAACGTCATTATGTCGAATAGGGGTTATGGTCTGTTATGACATTGGTTTTCCTGAAGTGGCGCGTATTTTTGCGATGAATAACGTACAAATATTATTTGTTCCTGCTGTATGGCCTGAATATGCAATAGATATATGGAATATTAACTGTGCTGCTCGTGCCCTAGAAAATGGTATTTATCTTGCGGCTGTAAATCGATGGGGAAAGGAAGCAGATACCAGAATGTTTGGTGGGAGTAAAATCGTCTCTCCAGAAGGGAACACCATGATTCTAGTATCCGAAAAAGGTGAAGATATTATTTTTTTCAATATAGATTTAGCTTTACAAGCTAAAACCAGAATAGCACTACCTTATTTGAAAGATATGAGGGTTTCTTTTTATAAGGAACACTATAAAGAATAGATCTCTATGAGTTTATTGTGGCTACTCCTTTTTTTTAAAAACTCTGGGATATATTGTGTTATGCCATTAGATGTGCAATATTCACGTAGTGCTCTGACTGAATTTATTCCAACTTTATTATAAATACACTGTAAGTTATTTTCTACCGTTCTGTGTGAAATGTTAATTATTTTAGCGACTTCTTTGCTGGACAATCTCTGAAGTGATAAAAAAATAATTTCAAGTTCTCTTTTTGTAAATATTTCAGTTGGGGGATGGTTGTTGGTGAACCATGTGTGTTTTCGATGAGGTTGTAATAAATGAAAGAGTTTTCTATATTTCTTCCTTGGCATATAACGCCAATGAGTTTTTTGTTTTTATCATAAAAAGGATGTTTTTCGCAAATATGGGAGTGTAATTTTTTCATTTTCCCGTAAATATGAGTTTCAATTTCAGTTATTGGTATTTCTTTATTAAGAATTATTTTGTCATTTTTTTGAAATTCTGAAGCTAACTCTGCACCAGGATGAGGAAGTTCCTCATCTCGGCATCCATGATAATCGAAGTTTAAAGGGATGCCATAGTATTGTAATGCTGATTTATTAATAAATAAATACCGTGATTCATGGTCTTTTATAGACCATTGTTTTCTGTTATTTTCCATTAATGTTCATAAGATAATCCTTTTCCTAAGCAGGGAAAAAAGACCACCACCATGCTTCATCCAAGCTGCGCTGGTGGTGAACTGAACAGGGGTGATACTACCGTGCCAAAGCTAACGGCGAACCTTTCAGTTCCCCTGTCCAGCCCACCATTGATTTGATGAGCTTCTGATGCCGGTACAATATACCATAAGTATATCATACTGGTATTTGGCTTCGAGGTATCAATCCCGACCTCTGATTTATCAAAGGTATGATTACCTTATCTATTATACTTTTCGTGGTCAATGGATGTGCATACATGATATTTATAGCTTTGTTGAATAAACCGATTTTATGCTGCCCCTCCAGTGCAACTGCTGATCCTGGCAACGTAAAATCATGCAGTTAGGCCGCGTAAGAAAACGGCACACCTAGGGTGACAAGCATTTTCCGCCAAAACGAGTATGGCAAAACAGCATGATTCCCTATTATTCAACAAAGCCGATATGTATGGGCACCTCGAAAAACCTCAGCTTTGATAAATCACGGCAAAAAACTGACAGCAGAATTAGATGATTGTTTATTTTTTATCCTTAACTTGAGAAAAGATAACTCATATCGAGCAATAAGTAGGCACTTTAAAAAATCAAAAATGAAGATGTCTAGGTTTTTCGAGGTGCCCGTATGTTAAAGTAGTGGTTATGAATGGGGCTGTATATTCGTGCAATGGTCGATTTCACATAGAGGGCGCATTACTTTATTCGTACCACGTATAATGTGGTACGAATAAAGTAACGGGTCAGATTTCAAATTGGCACTGACAAGTACCACCGCAGGTAAGCCCAGCATTTGCCCGTCCAGATGTAGGTCACATCGCCACACCAGACCTGATCCGGTAACTGCGAACTGGTGGTTGAGATGGTTCGGTATTTCAACGTGTTTATTGCCGCCGCGTTTGTATTTATGAGTCGGTAGCTGGCAGCTGGAGATACCCAGCTCCTTCATCAGTTTTCCGTCCCGCCAGCGCCCCATTTTGACAACAGATCTGCCGCTGGCGTTCCAAGCTTCCATGACGCGGCTACGCTTAACCACGCGCTCACCGTCGGGTTCATTAGCGGAAGCCTGCCAGTTCCTGTAGCTGCTGCGATGTACCTCAAAAGTTTGGCACAACGCCGTGACCGGGTATTGCGCCCTCAGCCTGTCGACTACCGTGAACCGTTGAGTGAGTTCGACATTAAGAGCGCCGTAGATTTTTTAGGATTTCGTTCTCCATTTCAAGGTGTTGGAGTTTCTTCTTCATCTCACGCAGCTATAGCTGTTCAGGGGTAAGAGGAAGTCCCGCAGTCGTTTTTCCCTGTCGTTCAAGGCGAAGCTTATTGACCCAGCGACTAATGGCTGACATTAACCGCCTCCGCGGCCTTAACGTATGTGTAGCTGTGGTCGACAACCAGCTTTTTGGCTTCGAGCTTAAATTCTGCCGTAAAATGTTTACCTAGGAGATCACCTGTCGTGTTGGTAAGGTGAGCATATCACCTCCGATCAGGTGGCTAGTATCAGTGTGCCACTACAGGTGAATACCCTACTGGGGAATGAAAGTAATCAGGAAAAATATAAGCATATTCATTTTGTGGTCTCTTTTTTTCTATCAAACGTGCCATCTTTAGCTAATTTCTCCCTTAATCCCTCTATTATGTATGGGGTCATTAGAAGGCTAGTTGTTTTCTTTGCTGTGGGGGACGTAGCCGTTGGTTCTTCTTGAGTATGTGTTTTTTTTTATTGCTCTCGCCATCTGAGCTTTCTTGAAAAGGAGCGTTTTTTGATACTTCATTTAGGCGATTAAATAAATCTTTTTTGTTAGTTGCCATAATGAATCTTATAGGTATTAAAAATTTACTCTTTTTGTTTTTAAAAAATATAAAAATCATATTCTTTCAATGGTTTTTCGCATGTCTAAGAAGAGTGACCTCATAGCATTTCCTGTACGCCCATGACGTGTTGCCAACAGTTCAACGATCCCCATCCCTTCACCAAATTTGGCAGGAAGAGTCTTGTCAGTAGGTATGGCGGTATCAAGGCGAACAAGATTATCGAATCTATATCTGTGAAATTGGTACGCTGAGGATGAACCTTGTTTAGAAGAACGTGGGCTACTTTTTTTGTTTCCCATATCTCTGGATATCTGCTCTAGTACTTCACTAAACTTCTGCAGTCCGAGAATCTCTGAAGGGTCGTCAATAAATGGCGAGATAATCAAATCTGCTGCACCGACTGCGGCACGGGTTAGGGCAGAGTCAAAGCTACCGCAATCTACGAGTATCGTTTTATGCTTCTATGAGCTCAGTGATGAATCAATTGCTGACTTTCTCCATGTCGTCTGTAAGTCTGATAACATTCCAGCGTTTATCCTTTGGTCGAAATGAATTGAATGTTGAAATAGACGATGTATCGTCTGTGTCGTAGAACAAATCCGGCTTAATCTCTGGTGCAATATTTAGAGAAATCATAGATTTCCCCGTTCCGCCTTTCTTAATTTCCACAACAACCATTTTTCCAGAGTATGTATTTTTTTAATACCTTATAAAAGCTAAAGGCATATATTAAAAGTACTTATTATACATAATAACACACCTAAATTAAAATTAGAAATAAGTTCTTATTAGGTATTTAAAATGTATATAAATGATATTTTTTGTGTTTTACAGAGTTGCGTTTCAAATGGCTGATGAGGACTATTTGAACAAAAAAGGAAGTTGCTTTGCTCCTGCTTCTTATCGCGCCCTGCGGTCGCCAGTTTTTGGGCCATAGGCGCTTTTTCTGCTACATGCTTCCTATTTGTGCATACCTCTTCAATTGTTTTCCCTGATGCCCCGCTATCGTGACGGGCGGAGCCGTACCCACACGCTAGCCCGGCACAGTCGGGGCGAAAGGGTAAAATTCACGTGCCGGCACCCGGTCCCGCAGACCCTGATACAGAGGAGAGCGTGCGATGTTTCATTTACCTTCTGCGGCTTTACGCGTTGAGGAATCAGACCGTCTGTCATTTTTACCTTATCTGTTTGGCGCGGATTTTCTGTATGCCGAAATGCAGGTATACGACTACGCCAATTGCTATTTACCGGAGTACAACGGCGGCTTCTGGCACTTTATCCGCCTGCCTGACGGCGGCGGTTACATGATGCCGGACGTTGGTCCGGTGCTACTGGTTAACGATGATAATGGGTTTGACCGCACGGTCAGCAGCGATGTTGCGGGCATTATCCTCACGTCGCGAGTGATTAATCATCGTTGCGGACTGCACCATGACCGGGACCGCGCCGGGCTGGTCACGCTGTTTATCCAGCGCGAGGAGTAGCTTTGGCATCGCATCGTTGCACACCCGGAATGGGGCGATATTTACGCCGCTCTTGACTGATAGCCGGGCGTTGCTGCCCGTTAGCCCCTGATGGTTTAATTTTTGGCGTTGGAGGTGTTGATGTACGGAACCATAAAGGCTATCAGCGAGCGGTTATTTCATGCCTACGGCGGCGATGAGCCGTTGGCGGTGCTGATTTGGGACAGGCCCGCTATTGCCGATATCGGCAGAGATGACCACGTGACAGACGAGGAGGTGCTTACGGTGCTGGAATATATCGGCAGTCTGCCTATTTCCCTGTACCGTGACGCAGGTATCAACCGCGAGGGGGTAGAGGAGATGATTTACGAAACTATCGCCCGTCGCAGACGCAGTGTGACGGTCGACGCCGGGATGCTGGAAAGCGTGCTGCATCTGGCCGCCTCGGTGCTCGACAGCAATACTCCCGAAGACATGGACGCTGAGACACGGAGCGGTCATCTGGCGATTGCGGTGCTGGTGAAGGTATTACACACCTGCCGGCCACCACCAGGTGGCCGGCAGTATAGCGGCGGCTGAGCCGTTATACTGCCGTGCGGGAAGGTCAATGGTGAAAGTAGGGATACCGGTTGTTATAGCGCTTGCCTGTCTATAATCACGGTCTTTTCCGGGCGCCCCCCTCTGGGTCCGGCTGTAGCGCTGCGCGTGGCGCCAACCCGCTGTCGCCACCCTTCGAGCATCCATCCGTCACGCCACCCCGCTTGCAGCGGCCAGGAGGCCGCGCCGCCCACCCCCAACCCACAGACGATAACGACGTCTGCGCTTTAAGGACTCCCCGGCCGGTGGCCATGTCGGGTGTGCGCCTGCTCATCCCGCCATCGTTGGTGTTCTCTCGTCAGGCCCTTGCGCGGAGGGTAAATGCACGCCGCACGCGGTGCCCTTGCGTTCCCGCAAACGTCGTTGCTCCCCGTGCCCTTGCCGCGAAAGGTCCCGACTAGACTCTAGTCATTGACGGAACCGGCCTGAAGGTCTTTGGCGAAGGCGAATGGAAAGTCCGACAGCATGGTGCCGACAGACGGAGGGTGTGGCGTAAGCTGCATATGGCCGCAGACAGTGTAACGCACGAGATTATCTGTGCTGACTTATCGCTCAGCGGTACGACGGATGCTCAGGCCCTACCCGCTCTGATAAACCAGACCCAGCGGAAAATCAGGGAAGCGTCGGCTGATGGCGCTTATGATACCCGCTACTGTCATGATGCTCTGCTGAGGAAGAAAATAAGGCCTCTTATTCCTCCACGAGGTGGGGCGCAATATTGGCCAGACCGATACCATGAGCGTAACTACGCCGTTGCGAATCAGCGTCTAAGCGGCAGTAACGATGTATGGAAAAAGCAAGTGGGCTATCATCTAAGTCTGCGTGACTATGATGCGCAGGTAGGTGAGGCAATGGCGATGGTCAAAGCGCTTAACAAAATAACGCTGTTAGGAATGCCGAACAGCATCCGGATCGCATAACAATCGATCTGCTAGGGGGGTGTAGTCACAAGTTCTGATTTATTCAAAAAAGCCTGTCAGGATGTGTATATATGGCAGTTCTCTGAGAACTATTTTGTTCCTGATGATTTTTACAGTGGTCGTAATGTTATTTTAACATGTATTGAAGATGTGGTTAGTTCTGACCTTTATCTGACTCCAAGGAAGCTAGAAATATTTGTGTTAATTATTGCTGGTTTTACAAGGAAGTATATTTCAAATATATTGGGTATTAATCATGGTGCTGTCGTTAATCATTAGAAGTCTGCATCGTCGAAAGTGTATCGAGTTTTTTGTGAACTTTATAAATTAAAATTTAGTTGATTGGTTATATGATTTTGCAAGGAGAATAATAAGGCAGTGTCAAATTACATAGATTTGATCATGATATCTATCTACTAAATGGATTTTTATATTAAATAACTGTTGCGAATATTGTAAAAATTTGGCGCGACAGTTATTTATTATCGCAATTATTGAATATGCTTGATTTTCCATGAGCAACCACTATTTCCATTGATATTAACATTCATCCCATTGAAGATAAAAAGTAAATGCTCTCTTCTGGATGGAAATTCTGCACCTTGCAAAAATTGGATTATGAAAAAAATGTGCGTGTCTCTCATTTTTACTTTGAATTATCAAGATAAAGTACTGTAATTGTTGTTGCTCCTACAGTATCTCTATACTGCTTTAAAGGGTGTGGGTAACGAAATAAACTATACTTTAGTATAGCTAAGTTAGATTTACTCTAATTGAGTATCCATGTATTATGATTTAAATGTGTTGGTAGTATCGTGCCAGTAGGTGAAAATCACAAAGTGTAGAGGTCATAATGAATAGTGATAACATGAGTTTTTCAGTAAATAAAGATCTTGATGTTCATTCAAAAAATTTTGATGCGTTTATTTCATATATGGAGAACAGTAATGATTTTTGGATTATAAAAAATGAAGAGTCTAGATTTGTATATGCTAATGACATAATGCTTTACTATAGTGGTCTACCAAAGGGGTTTAATATTGAAGGTAAGTTGGATAGTGAATGTCCCGCACCATGGAGTGAATTTGAAGAAATTATTCAGTGTAATGATAAAAATGTAATGGAGAAGAAAAAAACAATCCCTGTGTTAAACACTTTTACGTATGGAGGAAGGGAAAAAATAGTTCAGCCATTTATGCTTGAGGTAACTCCTCTAATAAGAGATGGTATGTCTATAGGTGTAGTCGGTCGTGGTAAAAAGCTTGATATTTATTCAATGTACCATTTTGAAAACGGTAAGCCTCCTGGACAATTATCTTTCGGAAAACCAGGAAATGTTTTCACTGATAGAGAGTTTGATATAGTTTTTTTTGCTCTTCAATCATTAACTTCAAAAGAAATATCTAAAAAATTAGATATTTCACATAGAACGGTAGAAAACAGACTTCAAGATATTTATAATAAGTTAAATATTCACTCATTGCATGAGTTAAAGGAGTATTGCATATGTAAAGGATATAACAACTATGCTCCAACACGATTCATAAATCCAAATCCGTACATACCTTTATCCACTGATTAAATTAATTAATATGGATATTAAGGTGATTGCCAAATAATTTTATTGCTATGTGATAATAAAATGACATTTAAATTAATTACAGAAATAAGTAATACAACGCAATATAGTCAAACCTCGTTAACAGAAGTTGGTTTAGAGCAAATTAAATTTCATACAAATGGAATTGACGTCTCTCATGATGAAACAGGAAATACTATATTGTCAATAACTGAAATGGGTATAGAGCTGTTTAGTTTAATTCTAACTCCGCACGTGAGAGATGTTTTTGTTAGTATGATAATTGGACCTGTTTTTAAATGATTTTTATCATGTGGTGAATATCTGGTTTTTTATTTTCGGGGGGGAGGAAGTGTTTACGATAAATTAACTGTAAAGCGATTGCCATATGATCGGGACACCCAGCTTCGTCTGTAATACGCCTTGGAGTGATTTCTCTTGCCAACATTAATAATGTTGCACGCGCTGTGACGAATATTGCAGTGTGAGTGGTTGATAGAAAGTTGTTACAACATAATGCGTACTTTGTTAAATAATATGGAATCATGATAATTTTCTAAAAATAATATAGCAAAATCATCAGTTTTGTTTAGGGCGTGTCATCAATTAATTGCGTATTTAACAATCCAACTGCACAAAAAACACCTTTCCGCGATGACCACCATGGCATCTTATAAGGGAAAGGTGTGATTTAATGCATTTTTGTATACAAAATACTCAACAAGCATTGTTGTCATATTATATAACTTTATTAAATGTAAAATGTTTACAATGCTGTTTTAAAATATCCAATTGATGACAGGCCCTAGTGTCATGCTGAAATATTGGAATTTACCTTGCGGAAAATCATGAATATTTTCAGGAAATATACTCACATCTTTTATTTTAATTAATTGTTATATTTCCTATGGATTATAGGATATTGGGTTGACGCTTTTTTTGTGCTTTCATCTTAGAAAGAAAACAACAAAGGAGAATTGGTGTGCGCCATCAACGACGGGATGACAATCCGAACAAGTTAATTACATTCAAGCTGAACCAGGAATACACGGCCTTGCTCTATGCTTCTATCCAGAAGACGGGCAAGTCCCGCTCGGGGGAAGTAAAATTGTGGGTGCAAGATCACCTGAAACGCTTCCCTGATTTTAACCCTGATAGTAGAGAGGTGATGAAGAGCCAGATAACGTCTGAATCTTTATCGCTATAACGAATTAGGTTGATGCGGGAAGTCTTTGCATCATGGACTACCTGTAAATAAAGGATTTTTTTAATGAGTACTGCAATAAGCACTCAGCGGACTGCTGTTGCCCAAAAAACAGATATCTACGCACGGGGCTATTTTCTCGTCAGCGGGTGGTAAATTTCTTTAAGATCATATTCCCTATGGCTTTGCTGCTCGCCTTTTTCCCGGAGGTGGCCTGCGCAACCGGTGATTTACTCAAGCCAGGTGACGCTGCGGTCAGGGCGACCACTGGCGCTGAATCCACTATGTACAAGTGGATTATCCTGGGGGGAAGTGCTGGCGGGCATGGTGCTCTATGTGCTGACCCACAGTTTCAAGTTCCTGTTCGGCTTCATCATTCTGTCGATTATTGGCAACGTCGGCATGAAGGTCGCCTGGTATTAATCAGGAGGGACGATGTCGGGAGACGATATCGACAATTACCATTTCCCGAAAACATTGAGTCATCAGGGCCGCTGGTTTGGCTTAACGCCTTACGAACTTATCCCTATTGTGTTATCTGGCTGCTGGTTTTTCTGGAAAGGAAAACAGATAGTGGGACTTATCGTCATGGCCCTGGTGTATTGGGCGATACGGAAATTAAAAAAAGGGAAGGGCAGTGTCTGGTTACGGGATTTGGGTTACTGGTATATGCCGATCTTTCTCTTGCGGGATATTCATAAAAAAGTACCGCCATCGTGTTTTAGGCAATGGATTAAATAAGGTCAGGGAATGAAACATGCTGCCCGGTTGAATTCAAACAAGATTATCGCATTAAGCCTGGTGCTGCTCGACGCATTTTTATTTCTGAGCGTGACGGCCAATGTCATTCTGGCTATCACCTATTATCGCCTGCAAGGAGACCGGCAGGTGGTGGTCGTGCCGATGCTGTTCAAGGCACCATTCGCGTTGTCGGAAAACAGCATGGATGCGTCTTATCTGGAGCAGATGGCACTGAGTTTTGTGGCGTTGCGTCTGAATGTGACGCCGGAAACGGTGGAGGCTTCACACCAGTTTCTGCTGTCGATGGTCAAGCCGTCGGCGCAGAAATCGCTCAAGCTCGCCTGGCGAAAGAGGCGCGTCAGATAAAGAAAAATGACGTTAATGCGGCCTTCTTTAAAATCGGCGTCAAGGTCTATCCGGCGCAGGGGCGCGTTGATATTCGTGGCGAACTGAAAACCTGGTTTGGTGATGCAAAACCGGATGTCGCGCTCAAGTATTACTCGCTGTATCTGGACCACAGTGACGGCGTGACCTGCTTGCCCGCTTTGTCGAGGTGTCCGATGAGAAAAAATAACCGCTTGCTTGGCCTGTTTGTTGCCGGGGTGCTGGTCTGCGGCGCAGCGGTGGCCGGTACGGTTAATGCGCCGGTGATTATCCCCCCTGCAAAACGGCAGTCAGGCGGCAGTGGTGCTGAGTAACACTGAGCCCAATCTGTTTAGCGTGCCGGGGGACAGCGTGGTGGCGGTGAGTGGCATCGATGAAAGCCTGGTGCGCTACGCACCCACGGCTAACGGTGCTCTGATGCTCAGCACGCTTAACAAGAAACCGTTCACCTTTGTTATCGAAACCGCACGTGGCCTGAATTTCTCGCTACGCGCGGTACCCCAGGCGGGAAGTGGGCGCACGTTCTCCCTGGTCGGTGAAGGGCAGGGCGTCTCCGTGGCGGCGAAGGTCTGGGAGCAGTCCGTGCCCTATGAGTCGATGCTGGTTGCGCTTAATCAGGCGCTGATGGCTGGGCGGTTACCGGCCGGTTATGGCAAGGCGCCGGCGACGCATGAGCGGTTGCCGTTGCCTGCCGGTTTGTGGGCTGAGGCGCTGTGGGTGTGGAAGGGACACCGCCTTAAGGTGGTGCGCTTTAGGGTCACCAATCCGGGCACGACTCCGGTGCGGGTTAACGAGCCTGATTTCTGGCAGCCGGGGGTATGGGCGGTAATGTTCGATACGCCGACCCGCGAGATTGTCCCGGCGGGGCGTATGGGCGTATGGGTGACGCTCTCCGGGGAGGCTGGCGATGGCCAACATTAATGCGCTCGTCAAACGCAAGAAGTTTCTGTGGGGGACAGGCGTGGCGCTGGCCATTGCCGCCGCTGGCGGGTGGCGTGACGCCGGAAGGGGAGCCGATGCCGTCGGCCTTCCCCCCTGCGCCGGGTGGCGCGGTACCGCCGCCGACGGTGGATGTCCTGCCCATTCCGGTGCCAGGCCAGCTGTATCGCAAGCTGCTCAGGCCGCCGGTGGGGGAGAGCCATAAAAGCAAGTACCCGTATATTCCGACCGGCAGCTTTGCCAAATCCATACTGATTTAGGGGACGGACGCCAGTGCCTCAGTTATCGGTAATACCGCCACGGTGCCGATGCAGGTGCGCATTACCGGGCGCGTGGAGATGCCCAAGCCGCACCTATGACCTGAACGGCTGCTTTGTCAGCATGGAAGCCTACGGCGATGTGTCCAACGAACGCGACATCGTGCGGTTGCGCAAGCTCAGCTGCCTGAAAAGGGATGACATCATTGACCTGCCGCTGGACGGCCACGTCAGCTTCCGGGGGAAAAACGGCGTCAAGGGTGAGGTGGTGATGCGCAACGGAAAAATCCTCGGCTTTGCCTGGGGAGCCTTAAGAGCCGACCCAACCTGCTGGTTGCCGTGATGTTCTCGCTGATCATCTATATAGAGGGGCGGATGTACCAGTCGTCGCGCTCGGCCAAGAAGCTGTGCGTGATTGACGAAGGCTGGATGCTGCTGAACTTCAAGTCAGACAAGATCGGCAACTTTATTGAAGAGGGCTACCGGACCGCCCGCCGTCACTACGGTGCCTACATCACCATCACCAGAATATCAAGGATTTTGAATCCGAAGGAGCCAGCCCGGCGGCGAAGGCGGCCTGGGCCAACTCCTCCTACAAAATCATCCTGATGCAGGATGCGCAGGAGTTCAAAAAGTATAACCAGGACTATCCCGACAACTTCAGCCAACTGGAAAAGGACGTTATCAGCCGCTTTCGCTCGGCGAAGGACCAGTGGTTCAGTTCGTTCCTGCTGAAGGTGGGTGGGAGCAGCTCGTGGCACCGGCTGTTTGTCGATCCCCTGAGCCGGGCGATGTACTCTTCAAACGGCCAGGATTTTGAGTTTATCCAGGCGCAACGCCGGCAGGGCATGCCGGTGCATGACGCGGTGTACGCGCTGGCGCTGGCGAACTACGGCGACGAGATGGCGTGGCTTTCGCAGTGGATTGCGCGTCATGGCAACGGGAGGTGCGTGGCATGAGCACGGCATTGCGGGTGATACCTGAACGGGGTGTTGTCGGTCTGTCCGTGCGCCGACTGGCGCTGTGGGCGGTGCTGTTGAGCAGTCTGCTTACCCTGTGGCTGGTGCCGCGTCAGCTGGGTGTGGTGCGCTTCGATATGAAGCAGACGATGGCAGCGTTTTATCTGAGCGCCGCAAAGCAGTCGCTGACGCCGGCGCGCAGCGAGGCGCTGTCAGCGCGGTTTAACGAGGTGCTGCAGCGGGATATCGCCCGCCGGATGCAGGCCAGTCGTGAATGGGAAGATACGCAATGAGGAAAGGGATGATGGGCGGGCTTGTTATTCTGGCGGCGGTGTCAGCCGGACTGATGTGGGCGCTGCTCAGTGTCAGCCCACGCGCGTCACAGGGGGCGCTGAGCGCCGCCCAGCGTCAGGGAGTTGTGAGTATCTGCTGGCGCATCCGACCGTCCTGCTGGAGGTCAGCGAGCAGCTGGACGCGCAGAAACAGCGTACCGTGACACAACAGGTGCAAACCGCGCTGACGTCACAACCGACGCTGCAGACGGCGTTACTTCACGATGCAGCGTCGCCGGTGGTAGCGACGTTTATTGAGGACAACCCGGATATGTGCGCGTGGTGTTCAAGGCGTTCCCTGTTTTTGGCCGTCGCTGGCCGATGTCGGTGCAGGCGGCGCGGACCGGATTAACCTTGTGGCATCTCAAAGGCGCGGATGCCTATCTCGCTTACCACCACGCGGTCTTTGCCTCCGGCGAGCATGAGGGGCGCCTGTCGCAACCGGCGATTGACGCCGCGCTGCAGGCGGCCGTGACGAACGCCCGGCGCAGGGAGGCCAGTGATACGTGCTGCTTGCCTGGCGCTGTGGTTATGGGCGGGGCTGACGGTGGCGAAGGACTTCGGCCGCCTGGGGGAGGTGTATCCGGTGGCGGAGCCGGACATGCTCGATACCCTGACGCAACGGGCCAAAAGCCTGGTGGACTCCGGGGCGTGGGCGCAGGAAATGGACGCATTCACGCAGCGCGTCGAACGCAACAGCCAGCGCCCGGCTCCGGTTGAGGGCATCGGCAAGAGTATCCACTATAGCGAGCGATTCTTCGATCCGAGCGTGGTGCTGTTGAGGGATTTACAGGATATGGACGGGCGGGTGTTTGCCCGTCAGGGCGAGGTGATCAACCCGCTGGCAACCGTGCCGTTTGCCCAGACGCTGTACTTTATCGACGGCGACGATGCGGACCAGGTGGCGTGGATGCAGCGCCAGCGGCCGCAGACCCTGATGGTAAATCATTCTGGTGAACGGCGATATTCCGCGCACGTCAAAGACACTGGACAGCAGCGTCTGTTTCGACCAGGGCGGGGCGCTGTCGCGTCGGTTCGGGCTGACGACGGTGCCTGCGTATCACCGCCGCCCCGAGCGGTCTGCGGCTGCGGGTCGAAGCGATCCCGGCAGACGACCGGACACATTGAGAGGGAGCGTGATGTTTATCGAAGCAGGTCGTGGGAGCATGAAAGCCTGGCTGAGCGTACTGGTGCTGCTGGCAGGTCTTGGGCTGTCACCGACGGCTGGCGCGGATGCGGCCTGTCAGGGGCGATTTGTTAACCTGATCACCGATATCTGCTGGCGCTGCCTGTTTCCGATCTCCATCGGCAGTGTGCAGGTGGGCAAGGGGGATGTGCCCGATACCGGCAATCCGGGCAGCCCCATCCAGTTTTGTCCGATGCCGCCGCTGCTGTTCCAGCGCATCGGGCTGGCTATCGGTTACTGGGAGCCGATGGCGATGACCGACGTCACGCGCACGCCGGGCTGCCTGGAGCTGGGGGATATGGATATCGCCTATCTGTCTGAGCTGGATCCGACCTGGGTGGACAGCAGCCTGACCACGATTTTAAACCCGGAAGCGGTGATTTTTGCCAACCCCATTGTGCAGGGGGTCTGTGCCGCCGATGCGATCGCCAGCGGCTTCCATCTGCCGCTGGATGTGCTGTTCTGGTGCGCCGGCAGTCAGGGGTCGATGTACCCGTTCAACGGCTGGGTCAGCAAGGAAATCAGCCCGCTGCAGTCGTCGGTGCTGGTGACGGCGCGCATGGCGTTCAAGCTGCATCGCCAGGGGCAGATTTGGGAGACCATCGGTAAGGACCGGGAGGTCTGTTACAAATTCCCGTCGCCGATTATGCCGAAAGCGCGCTGGCGCTATCAGATGGTCTGTACCCCGACAGCGCCCGTTGCCATCCGCTGGGGCGCAGCGTGATGCGCTGGGAAATCGACCACAACACGCCGGTCAGCAAGAAGAACTTCGGTTACCTGCTGTGGCGCAAGCGTAACTGCGTGTTCCTGTGAGGAAAAAAATGAACGCGGGATTAAGGATATTTATCGGTATGGCGCTGTTAACGGCATTCCGTGTGGGGGCTGAGGGGGACGCGGAGCGGGCGTGGCTGCGCGAGCAGGAGCGGCGTTCGGCAGACCTGCACGTTGCAACAGAGCGTCCGGCTTTTTTACGCCCTCAGGTACCGCTGGCACCGGATGACCAACGCTTTATCGACCGGCTGGCAGAAAAGAGTCGGCAGGCCGGAGATGGAAAACAGCCTGCCGAAAACGCGGTTTACTTTGTGTCTTTTTCTATGCCTCTTGAAGGGCTGGCCGCCATGCTACAGGAAACCCGGCGCTTTGGCATCCCCGCCACGCTGCGCGGCATGGTGAACAACGATATGCGCGAGACGGTGCAGCGGGTGATGGCGCTGGTGAAAAACGGCGGGGCGGACGGGGTGCAGATTGACCCGCAGCCGTTTCACGCTTTCGGTATTCAGTCGGTGCCGGCCCTGGTGGTGCAGTGCGAGCGCGGATTCGATGTGATACGGGGCAATCTGCATATCGAGGACGGGTTGCGGCGCATCGCCAACGACGGGGACTGTGCGCCGGTGGCGCAGGCGCTGCTGGATAAGGCAGAGGTGGCAAAATGAAACACTCTCATGCCTGGTGCCCGCTGTGGCTGGCCGCCCTGATGTCGGTGGCACCCGAGGGTTTCGCTGAAGGGGATGGCGTGTACCGGGCGGGAAACGCGTTTGCAGACGCGCTCTCCGTGCAGAGCGTCAGCACGCTCGAGACGATGAAGCCTGCCGAGGTGATACCGAACTATACCGACCGGCCGCCTGAGCAGGTCTACTAAGACGGTGTGCAGGCCAGTGATGCGAACCGGCTGACGACCGACGGCAGTACGGCCTGGGGCAGACGGCGGTGGGCAAGGCGGTGACGGAATCGGTAATAAAGAATCCCAAGTAGCCGATTTCGCCGGACGCGCCGTTTATCCAGGCCGGGCGTGAGATGGCGGACAAGGCCGACGGCATTGTCAGCAAGACCGGGCCGGATTGCCAGGCGGAGCAGGTGACGCGCAGCACGTTTACCCGGCATGTGTGCGAGCGGGATACGGCGGTGTTCCGCACCTGTGAGCGGCGGGCCGAGATTGGCGGTCATGAGGCGACTTGTTATGAAGACCGCAACGCGCATATCGACCGCACGGCTATCCGGTGGTGGCGCGACGGCGCACGGGTGCGCGGGACGTTCCCGGCGCCGTTTACCGGCAAACTGACGGCAGGGCGGTGCATCTGGAGGTGCAGAATGCACTGCATGCCTACGGCTGGCCGACCACCATTACCGTGCTGGGGACGCAGGCCGGCTATGGGCAAAGCGACTGGGGGAGTCGTGACTTGGGCGTGGGCGGAGTTACCCTGAACGAAGGGTAGTTGGTGGAGGTGGTCATTACCATCAGGGCCTCTGGCCACCTCGTTACCTTCCTGGATGCGCTGGTCAGACAGTTGAGTCGTTCCGGCGGCACTATGCTGTTCCACTTCGATTTTTACGGCTGCGTTACTGGGTGCCAACCACCTCGGTGCAGCCGGCCTGTGCGTTAGAGAAAGAAGCCGGGGCGGTGAAGGTGAATACCGAATACAGCGAGCCGTGCGGTGAGCGCACGGTAGAGGTGAACGGTCAGCGCTATACGGCATCGGCCAGCTGCTGGCGCTTTACCGATACCTACCGTTTGCAGGAGGCCAGCGAGGGCAGCTGCGGTGAATGGGCCAATAATCCCGCCTGCACGGTGGCTACGCATGGCTGCGCCTTTACCGATGCACAAGGCGTGTGCCTGCACGAGAACGTGACTTACTCCTGTGAGCAGCGCACCACGGGCGAGGTGATGCTGTGCGGCGGCAAGGTGTACTGCCTGAATAGCGAGTGTGACCCCGGTCAGAAGGGGACGCAGGGGAATGATTTTGCCCATGCGGTCTCGACGCTGGCGGCGGTGGCTGCCGCTGGCAAGGACGTATCGAAGCTCAACGGTGTTGACGTGCGTGCCTTTACCGGCAAGGGGCAGTCCTGTCGCAAGGCGTTCGCCGGGTTTAGTGACTGCTGCAAGGACTTAGGTTGGGGGCACGGCATTGGGCTGACGCACTGCGACGATGAGGAAAAGGCGCTGGGCAAGGCGAAGGAGAACAAGCTGACGGTCAGCGTCGGCGAATACTGCAGCCGGAAAGTGCTGGGGGTGCGCAGATTGTCCAGCAGCAGGGACGGGCGTGGCAGCTGGGTATTGGCTTTGGTGACGCCGAGTTGCCCAACTGCCGGGGCATTACGGTGGACGAGCTGCAGCGTCTGCGCTTCGACACGATGGATTTTGCCAATTTCTACGACGACCTGATGAAAAATCAGCAGGTGCCGGATAGTGGGGCGTTGGTGGAGAAAGTGAAGCAGCAAATCGAGCAGCGCATGAAGGAGACGCAACGATGAACACGTGTGGGGTGAGAGCGTCTCATTTTACCGGTTGCCGGGCCGCGTTGGCGGGGGTATTGCTGCTCGGCCTGGTGCCGGATGCGGGCTAATCCGGCTGGCAGTGGTATGAGGCCACATCGGAAAAAACCGAGGAAGAGGCTCCGGCACCCGCGCCGCCCAGCGCGCTGGAAAAACTGGCCGTGCTGCGTCAGGCGCTCAAGGCGGCGCTGGCCGAGGCCATCCTGTACCCCGGTACGGAGAACTTTGTGAAATTCTTCGAGTTACAGAACTATTTCACCAGCAGGCGGCGCGTTTTGCGCAACTGGCGGGCAGTTACGCGAAGGCGGTGCGCGAGGGTATCCCGGCGGTGGCCCAGGTCAGCGGGCCGGCCGACCAGCGGCAGTTAACCAGTGTGGTGCGCGCGGCGCTCAAGGACGCCGGGCTGCTGGGTGCGAAGAGCAGACGATGGTGGTATTAACGCCGGTATGGCTGGACAGCAAAAACCGGGCGGCCTGCGACACCTATCGCGAAGGTAGGGTGATTGAGCGGGTGGGGGTGAAAACCCGCACGCTGGTGTTGCGGGATGCAGCAGGGCAGACGCACCCGCTGGCGCTGCGGGACATCGATAAGAACTGGTCGCTGTTTCGTGCGGGCACGATAGCAGTGGCCTAGGGCGAGCGCCTGACGGTGCTGGGTCAGGAGGGGAGCGGAAAGGATGCGCTCAAGGCGGGCAGTACCCTGAGCGTACAGCGCGTCAGCGCAGCTGAATTACGGGTCTGTCGTGAGGGGGTATCAGACGATCCCAAACCCCAGCAGCTCGCCATTGGCACACGGCGTTTGAGGCCATCAAGGTGGCACCGGCGTATGTGGAGAGCCTGGGGGCTTCCGTCAGTGACCAGGCTGTGGTGGATGCCGCGGTTAAAAAATCTGAGCTGAACAGCGAAACCCTGAGCGGCATCGCCCACAGCGGCAAACAGGTGAATCTCTATTCGGCGCTGGACACGCGCAAGACGCTGGAGAAGGTGGCGCAGCACCGGCTTACCGTCTGGTGGGGGAGCAGGTCATTGCCCTGGCGGGGACGGATAGCCTCGATGATGCCCTGACCCGGAAAAAGGCGGTGCTGTTTACCCCGGCGCAACAGGCGATTCATCTGGCTATTCCGACCCCGGAAGGGGAGGCTGTGGCGTTCAGTCAGTCCCGCTTGTTGGCCGGGGAATTAACCTTTGCCGACAAGGGCGTGGGCATCAACGCCCTCCAGGGGGGAAGTTGACGCGCAGGTTAAGCGGGGTGAGCTGTTGCGCATTGCTGTCGCGCCCGGCGTTGGGGTCGATATGCTGGTCTCGCGGGCGAGCTTTGAGGCGGAAAAAGCATTATCCGGCGGATTGCCGAAGGAAAGGACAGCCTGCCACCCGTTAGCCCAACGTTTGTGCCTGGCGAAAATGCAGTGCCAGCAGTCTTAAATGACGCTCCCGAATTAACGCCAGGACAACGGCAGGCTGTCGAGCTTGTTCTTACCACACGTGACCGCTTTGTGTCCATCCAGGGGTACGTCGGGGTGGGGAAAACCACCCAGTTCCAGGCGGTGCTGGCGGGCATTAACGCGCTGCCGGTGGTACAGCAGCCGCGCGTTATCGGGCTGGCGCCCACCAATCGGGCGGTGGGCGAGATGCAGTCCGCCGGCGTCGATGCGCAGACGCTGGCGTCGTTTTTGCACGAGGTAGGGACAATACTGGCGGCCGGTGAGACGCATGACTACCACCGCCATACGCTGTTTCTGGTGGACGAAAGCTCGATGATAGGCAACAGCGATATGGCGAAAGCTTACGCGCTGATAGCGGAAGGCGGTGGTCGTGCGGTGATGAGTGGCGATGAGGCGCAGCTGCAGCCCATCTCCCCCTGCACGCCGTTCCGGCTGGTGCAGGGGCGCAGCGCCATTGATATGGCGGTGATGAAGGAGATTGTCCGTCAGACCCCGCGTTAAAACCGGCCGTGTACAAGATGATTGACAACGATACGGCCGGCGCGCCCGGCGAACGTGCCCCGGCACGCTGATCATCACCCACCTCAATGCCGGCATTCACGATGAGCGGAAAGCGGCAGGCGAGTTGAAGGGGGATCCCGTCATCGTGCCTATCCTGGAAACGGCCAATATCCGCGACGGTGAACTTCGCAAACTGGAGACCTGGTCGCGCAACAGGGAGGCCGTGGTGGTCTGGATAACACCTATTACCGGATGTCCGGCATCGACAGCGCGTCCCGCACGGTCAGCCTGCAGGACAGTGACTGCATCCGCCGGCAATACTCCCCTGCTAACGCGGTGCGTGAAGGCGTGACGTTGTATACCCCGCGTGATATCGAGATCAGCATGGGCGATCGCCTGCGATTCTCCAAATCGGATGTCGAACTCGGGCATGTGGCCAACAGTACATGGACGGTGCAGGAGATGAGGGTGACATTGTCACACTGACCGACGGAAACAGACCCGAACCGTCAATCCCCGTGAGCAGCAACAGGACCGGCACGTTGATTTGGCTTATGCCATCACGGTGCACGGTGCCCAGGGGGCGAGCGAACGCTTTGCCATCACCCTCAACGGGGTGGAAGGCAGACGCGAACAGATGGTTAACCGGGCGTCAGCGTATGTGGCGCTGTCGCGGGCCAAAGAGCATGTGCAGGTGTACACCGATGACGAGGCTGGGTGGCTGAAGGCGATAGAAAAAGTGAAAGAGCGCACCACGGCGCACGATGTGGTGCTGGGGATGGCGCCCGGTAGCGAGAAAGCCGCCAGCACGTTGTATGGCAAGACGTCGCCCCTGGACGGAGCCGCCCTGGGGCCGGCGGTGCTGTGCGGAGGCGGCCTGTCGGGGCATTCGCTTGCGCACTTTGTGGCACCGGGGAAAAAATACCCGCAGCCGCACGCCATCCTGCCGGTGCCTGGCTGGCCCCGCTGATGGACGTCCAGGGAAAAAGCCTCTGACCATGGTCGCGTACTGGGCAGTGAGCTGGTGCAGTTTGTGGAGCTGCAGGCCAGCGCCCATCAGGAAACCCGGCTGGCTGTGTCAATGAAAGAGGGTATCGCGCGGGCGGCGCGCTATCCGCACAGCGGAGTGGTGGTGCAGCTGCAGGGGGACGGCGTGCCGTTTAACCCGCAGGCGATGACCGGTGGCCGGTTATGGGTGTGACGCCACGGTCGGCGGTGGCGCGTCCGCCGGACGTTCCGCTAACCCTGCCGGAAACGCCTGAAGAGAAACAACAGTGTGCGCTGCAGGAACAGATTGAGCGGCAGGCCCGGCAGCCCGCCTCGCCGCGTCAGCTGGACGGGTTGAGCGACGACCAGCTGCTCAGGCTGCTTCAGGCGGGGGATATCCGGCCTGAGGCGCTGGCGCCGATGCGTCAGCAGACTGCGGCCATCATCGGGCAGGTGGTGCGGGAGAGTGCGGCGTCCCGCAGCCAATTGTTGCCCCCGGCGCCGGGTATCGTGCCCGATGAGGCACAGCGGTCAGAGCGTATCAAAGAAAAAACGCTGGGCGGCGACTGACGCGTGGCGATTGACATCACGGGAGAAGAAATGGATATAACGTTGTGGGGCGCGCTTATCGTGTTGCTGGCGATTTTTTTCGCGTTGTGCAGGCTGATGAAAAACCTTATCGGTGGCAGAAGCGCGCCGGGCGGCGTCTATGTCAGAAAGCCGTTTTTAACGAACGGGGAAAGGGCCTTTTTGTCTCAGCTTCAGGAGTTTATGCCTGACGGCGACAGCGTGATGGCCAAGGTCAGGGTGGTTGACCTGGTGGAAGTGAACCCTAAACAGGCGATTGACGCCACGATGCGGCTGCGTTTTTTGAAACCGCTCGCGCATTGGCACGCTGATTTTGTCTGGCTTGACCCGCAGCTCCGGGTCAAGGCGGTGATTATGCTCGATGAGATTACGCATCAATTCAAAAAACGCCTCAGGCTGGATAAGCCCTTCCATCAGGCGATGGCGCAGGCGGGGATACGCGTGTTGCGCGTCAACGGTTTTACCGACTTCACCGAGCAGGCCACGCACTGTGACGCACTTTGACCCCCACAGAGGCGAACGCCGTACCTTGCCCGCAGTGGTGCAGTTTACTCCGCTGCAGCAGGATGTGATAAAGCTGCTGGCGCTGGGCCTGGTTGCGGGGTGGGCCGGATGAGGCATTTGACCGCGCTCGTGCAGACCGCACTGTTATCGCTCGACCTGGAGATGAGGGTACGCACGGGCGGCTTTACCGCTGCGGCGGCTTTTGGTAAAGTAGAGGGAATTTGGCTTTTGCTGGTCGTCCACGCCGGAAGGTGGACAGGATGGAGCCAGGCTCCAGACGCAAGTACCCCCAAGTTACGTCTCATCTTTGGTCGGATACAACGTAAACTCGGGGGCCGTAAGCAGGCGCGGTGCCTGCGGGAATTATATCTCATGCGCGCTCAAGATCAATCCCCCCTGCCGACCTTAAGTGCAGGGAGCGGTGACTGAACTCTTCACTCCTGCTTCGCAGCCCACGCTTAACAGCCCGGTGCGGGACTGTTATGTCAGCAACCCTTATCCCTGTTACCGGTCGCCGACGCCGGAGGCGGCCAAGCCGGCGATAGTGAAAGCCCTGGTCAAGGCGGCCCAGAACAGCAATCCGGCCCGCCATGAAGCATGGTACACCACGCCGCGTCTTGACGTGAAAACCGGCCTGAAAAAACCGTTTATCAAACGGATGAATGCCCACCGTGCGCGGGCGGTTAACGCGCTGATGGTGGCGATGGCAGACCGGCTGAATATCGTTTCCGGCAAGGTGGAGGCCAGTGTCGAGCAGCTGTCCGACTGGTGTGGACTGTCAACGGGCAACGGCGCCAAGAAGAGTATCTCACGCGCCAGCCGGGCGCTGACGACGCTGGAAGAGCTGGGTGCCATCAAATGCGAACGGGTGTGGGACGACAGCACACATTCCTATATCCCCAAGATTATCTGGGTCACCGAGCTGTTCTTTGTGCTTATCGATTACGAGGTGGGTAAATTCCTGTCAGCACAGAATCAGCAGCTGGCCTGGGAAAACAAGAAGCTGCGGGAAAAAGGCGAGGGGCCCATCACCCTGAGCGAAGCTCGCCGCCGCGCCAAAGAAAAACACATCAAGAACGCGTTTGATTACCGCCTTAAGAAGCGGGCGTTCAACAAGCAGCGTCGTCATGCGCGCAAGATTGATGAAATGGCTCCTTCACAGGCCCGGCATTTCATCATTAACGACCTGGTGAAGCTGCACAGCAAGGACGAGCTGGAAGCGATGGGTCACCAGGGGCTAAGGCGTCTGGTCGACCAGCGTTACCATGCCCTGCGCAAGCTGGCTGCGTCTACAGCCCCACCGCCAGACACCCCCTAAACTCTCTTTTGCCCGGCTTTCCGCCCCTGAAAACATGATGCGCTTCACGGCGTAGGCTTCTGCACGCCACTACCCCAATACTCCCCTTATTTTCACGCCTCTCCGTCGTTATTTCCCTCACTCCCACCCCATAATTCCGCCCAAACCGACCCCCGGTCTTTTTTATCCACCAACAGATGCAAAAGAAAACTATCAATAAATAGCCCCTATAAAATAGATGCAAAATAACTGTAACTTCCTATTACAGAAAAAAATAACCAAGAACACCCCACTAACTCCACCCTTCCTATCCCAAACTCAAAATAAGGCTTCACTTACAGCGAACACTCACACGCAGTTCAATCATCCAAACCTTCAGCAACCTCCAACCCTGCAAAATTCGCAAACATCCAAACAAACAAGAAACCCCCCACAGCTCTTTTCCCGACTATACCTTTGATCCAGCAAAAAAAATTATGAATGCTGTAACTAATAATGTTCAGGTTTTCGTGTTTGTGATTTCTGGAGCTTTGGATGATAGTTATGCCGCTTTGACATTCTTTTGTCTTCGACCACTTAGCTTTTGTGTCACTGATAGTTCGGTTAAGCGGCTTTCGCGCTGCTCAAGCCTTTAAAACCCCGTCTGGCAGGGGGAGGAACGGGTATGGGGTATCTGTAAGGAACGTACCGGCTGCGCCGGGCTTCGGCGGCATTGGGGTATCGTGAACTATATGACCCCATTTGCCGCCTTCTGTGCGCGTAGCGCACACCTAAAACTCATGTACTATTTGCTTACCTTATTCTTCAATATCCTCTACGTCCTGCTTAGTTTTATCCCACACTTTCTCTGCGTCTTATTTAGTTACATGCCAGGCTTTTTGTAACTCTTCAGATACTTTGCCACTAACAGAATTACCTTCAACAGCATACTTGCTTTTCAGTTTTAGGTCGGTGCCCATATCCTGAACTTCATGTAACTTTTCTTTGGCGACATCTGCGTTTTTGTGCGCTTCTGCAACAACCTCATGACTAACCTGAGTGGCAGCACTCACTTAAGATGACAGTAAAAAGACAGACAAAGAAATGATTGATTTCTTTATAATCCCATTATTCATCATATATTTATAATGGAATGCAGTTCCATTGCATGGTAAAAAGTTACCGTGTTACTCGTATTTTGAATATATCAGATTTTTCTTTCATCGAACAGAATATTCAAAATTTAAAGAAGAGCTGAAAAGGCCTATTTCCAAGTGAAATAAGATTATACAAATTGGTAGCCGTTTTCTCGGTAGTTAACTCGTAAAGCTTAAATGTCTGCAGAAAGGTATTAATCTATCCGATAACACGAAATCCCACGCTCTTAATCTGCTTTCCTTTTCCGGTGTACGCCGCATTCAGGGCAGTTTTTTCAACATAAAAACGGTTTATCCGTGTGCAACATCGTTGTTTTTTGTGGTATAATCATGAGTTGAGCGTGAATGAGAGGTTTATTTCTCTGAGCCGGTGATACGTTATTTTTAACACCGATAATCTGTGGTGATTGAATCACCGTCAACAGTTTACTCGTCAGTGACGAATTATTCTGTACGGGATTTTTAGCTGGCAACATCCGTTCAGGCTTTTTCTTTTCCGGAAGAGGATGAATATCAACCGGTTTATTAATGCGATAGAAATAAATATCGGTTTCACTGCATCCGATACATCCCTGCTTGACTTGATAGTCAATGGCCTCTTTTGCGCCATGCGTTCTTAGCCAGCGTTTGGCGTTAAAATACCCTGCTGATGTTTTAGTTAATACCACAATCTGATTGGCATGAGTGACAGCAAAGTAATCATCGGGAAGATAGCTCCCTTTTTCTCCATCAAAATTACAAATCGCTTTTGACCCGTGATGACGGGTGAAGGAATGACCACATTATTTTCTTTCCAGTCCAGCATTGTGCTATTGATTTCAATAGCAATGCCTGACCAGTTTACAGGTAGCGGTGAAGAACAATCGGCCAGAAATATTCCGCCAACGGTTAGTACGATAAATTTCATAATTCATTTCAGTTGATTGAGAATGTGATTATTTTAAATAAATAAAATTATCATAACTTGGGATGAAAATATTAAGCATCTCTAACCATTTTTTGCTGACTTTGAGAGTGCCAATTAATAAATTGGTTTTATCACCACTGCCAGATAAATTAAATCCCCTGTCCTTCTCGCTACGTAATAGTGAAAAAATCGCCTTTATAGGGCGATTTTTAGTGTTAGGGATGTTTTGTGATTTGCATTTTTATAGGAATGTTGATTCTATGCCAGCTATGGTGTATTTGTATAATGAGTCACTGTCGTTAATCCCTTTGGCTATGGTTATTAATGGATAGCCTTTGTTATCTATCAGTTCACATATTTTTTTACTTTCATCTGTATCTTTGCGATAGACAAATTGTGTTTTGTATTCATCACGAGCCATCCGCCTTAATTTTAAAAAACACTTCATGGATTTTTTAAATGAGGCGTCATTGTCATTTGGATAACATAAATCATAAACGAGTCGCTGTGCATCATTTATTTTATCATGATGGAATAGGTGCTTTATATTTTCCCATAAAGCAGATACATGAACATCGTTGTCATTTTTTATCGAAAGTGTATTCCTAGGATTAATATATCTTGTAATTGTGGTCGTAATAAAAGACAACATGGCGATTCCCGGTTAAGACGTGAATGAACATATAATACTAATAAAAATTAGTCATGTATAAACAAAATAAAAACCTCACTCCTGTTTGATTAAAATACATACAACAAGAGTAAGTGTTTCAAAATTATTTGAGTGAATATCACCTCATACACCAGAAATGAGCATAACTCTTGGGAACATTCAAAATGATGTTTGAATGATAGACAAAATAAATTACCTTCAAATTTAATTCAAAGAAAGTATTCTTGTTATATATATCGTTTCAATTCCTTAGAACATCTACAATATATAATATGGAGAGAAAAGTTAATGAATAGTAATTGCATATGGCTTAATATTGAGCATGAAATAACCTATGCCGGGAGAAAACTTGAAGTAATCAAAGCATATACAGGTGATTTTAGAAGAAGGATTGTTTTAGATGATGTCATGATTTCATCTAATCAGAGCAATGGTTGGAATATTTACTGTTTAGACAGTATTGGAAAGATACTTCATAAGCAGTTATTTAAAAATAAAAGAAAAAAATATTTTTGAAGCATTCAATCCTGACTCTGGAGACATTGATAGAGTAAAAAGCATTGATGTGAGTAGCATAGATGCTGAAGTGATTATCCCTTATCATGAAAATTTAGAATCTATCAAATTTGAAGAGGTAAGTGATGATGTTTTGTATAGAAAAAGGAAACCTTATGTCGCTACATTCAAAATCCATGACTTACTCCTCAGAAACAAAGATGATTTTATCAGTGGCAGTCGGTGTTTCAATCATGAAATCATATCTAGACAAGGTGAAGTTCAAAAAAACAAAATGATCATAGCTATAATGGGTGATGGTTATTCATTTAATGATATGGAACAATGGAAAAAAGATGCAAATATTGTAATGTCAGGTTTTTTGTCTGATCCATTAATGAACGAATTTAAAGATTGCTTTGAATTTATGCGAATAGATGTTATCAGCAAAGACTCGGGAATATCAATAACAGGACAACAAAAAAAAGACACTGCATTAGAAACTGTATTAGGATGTTATGATCTCGATCGTCTGCTGTGCGTAAATATAAAACTAGTTAAGAAGTTCGCAAATGAATCACTTGGATTTGGAGGATATGACCAGGTATTAGTTATAGGAAATACAAAAGAATATGGGGGTGCTGGTTATGATGGAATTGGGACTTTGACCATGCATAAGCAATCCGTTGAATTGGCTCTTCATGAATTTGGTCATTCTGCTTATCATCTGGCTGATGAATATGATTATGGCAATTGCGTAATAGAAGGAGATGAGAATGAAAAGGCCAATGTCACCAAAGAAACTGACAGAAATAAAATAAAATGGCGACATTTGATTAAACCCACCACTCAAATACCTACATTAAATACTGAAAACGGTATTATCGGTTTATTTGAGGGAGCTGCTTATTGTAAAAAAGGAAAGTATCGGCCAGTATTTTCATCAAAAATGAAAAATCTTGGGGCATCTTGGCATGCTGTTAACGAAGAGCACATAAAAAAAATAATGATGCATTATAATTATAGGGGAGATCCTACCAAAAAGAGTAAGTATTTCAAAATTAATTGAGTGAATATCAACTATTATATTCACGCTTTTACGTTAAAATAGATCTGCTTCAAGTTCTCCTAATGACAGCATGTCTTCTTTGGGGGGATATTTAAGCCCTTTTTTAACCATTGATGCCCCCTTGTTCATGCTGGCAACACGTTCTCTCAGCTTCGGTGACACCGCGCATAACCTGTCCATAAAGTAGGGGGCATTAAAATACAATGCCTTTTCGCATTTAATGGGGTTCTCGCGATAATGACGCCGCCTTTGCTTTCATCGCCCCATGTCACCGCTTTGGAGCGGCGAATATCGGCATCGCTGGCAAATTTTGCGTCACCGTAAAGCGAGGGCTTTTGCATCGCCGTTTTGATAATCAGCGAGCCCGCTATCACCACGGAGGCGAGAAAACCATACAGCAGCGACAACACAGCATTCCAGCGAATATCATCACGGATATTGCTATCAAACAGGATGCGCTCCAGCATCGAAAACTGGTAAGTATGCAAAAAGCGGCGCAGTCCTACGCCGTTCATGGGATAAACAAGTACACTCGCTATCCCAACCGTCAGCAGACAGACCAGCAGGCCAATAAAACCCCATTGCCCCGGCGTGAGTTTACATTTGTCCACGGCTTAATTCCTTAAAATAGCTATCACGATGAAGCGGCTTGAAATAGAGGGCGTCAGCCGCCGCCAGTTACCCCGTGCCGTCATTCAGGCGATCACATCGATGTTGTAGCACCTTGCGCAGCATCACGTTATACGGTAGGTTGCAGCACTCCGGGTTCTGGTAACAGCGTTCGATAATGCCATCAATCACTGCTTCCGGCGTTGGCGCATGAAGGCTGGTGACACCGCCTTCATGCCCGGAGCTTTGCGCTTTCATAAAATCCCATGTTTCCGGGCCGCGTACCTCTGTAAGCAGGATGCGGTCAGGATTCATGCGAAAATTGGCGCGTAGCAGGCTGGCAGGGGTGACAATAGCCCCCTCCGGGGCTTCGGCGTTATAAAACAGGTGAACATGGTTACGATGTGAGTAGAATTTCACCTCCGGGTTATCTTCAATGGAGACAAGCCGTAAATGCGACGGGATACAGTTGAACAACGTTTTTTCATAGGTCGTTTTGCCTGACCCGGTTCCGCCACCAAACACGGTTGTCTTGCTAAATTCCATCGCTTTTTCCATAAATCCTGGAAAGGCGTTGTCTTTAAACAGCTGTATCAAAACGTCATCGTGAATCTCTGTTTTTTCCTGTCCGGTCAGTTGGTCGTAAAAACCGCTTTCGATCCACGATTGGTGAGAAATTTGCAGGTAGGGCGGTTTACGGATGGTGATCGACACGGTGCCACGCTCACAGGACGGGGGGATCACAATCTGGCACCGCTCGCCACTTTCCAGCGTGGCGGATAATATGGGTTTCAGATCATCAATGTGGTCGTCATTGTGGTTTGCCAGCACTGCGGCAAAGGTCATACACTCCTCATAGCTGATCGTCGCGTTATGCTCCTGCCATTCCCCATTGACCTTGGTAAAAATCTGGTTCGGTCGGTTGACCGCCAGTTCGGTTAACCCCTCTGTCGCCAGTAATGCGCCAAAGAGACTATCACGGTAATACATCAGCGTCGGATTCTGAGTGTCATTCATCCGTTTTTTCTCCTCTTGAGTTCAAGCTGATAGATAGCCGAGAAATCAATATCCTGACTGGTGATCAGCGTGATAATGTCGCCCTGATTCTTGTACAAGGTAGGCGGAATATTCACACTGTTTTCAAACGCGGTTCTGGCAATTTCAGCCAGCGATTGACGGCTGTTTTCGGTGTAATCCGTATTGCGATCTTTCTTCCTGGCCTGATTCGCCGCCGCTGCGGTAATGTCGGGGATCATGCCCAGCATCAACGCTCCACCAAAGCGATCAACCCAGTGTTCATCAATCCAGCCATCCGAACCGGATTCACCCAGCTCCCCCGCCGCCTGTGAACCCCTCATGGGAATATCCAGATAAGGGGGTTGGCGGGTGCGCAGTTTGGTAATACAAATAAAGACACGCCCTTGCCCATGCCTGAGCGTTCCCGCGTTATACACCCCGTAGGCGGTGGTGCCCTTGTCTATCAGGCGGGTATGGCCGCTGGCGCTGTAGATATCACGGGTAATGGTACAGCATATTTTTCCCGTAAAATCAGAAACAAAGCGATAATCCAGCGCACAGGGGATCGGCATATTTTCCGGCAGGTATAAATCCGGATCGTAAGGAATGCGCGTGACCTGATTAAGCCCCTCTGATGCATTGGCTTTTTCAGGCTTTTCCGCGTCTCTGGCGTCAACACTGGCGGACGTCTTATCGCCCTGTTTCTCCTGCGCCCTCGTTTGACTATGGCTTTGCGTGGACAAGGCTTCCTCTGCGGTTTCCAGCGCAAGATAGCGCCTGAATACCGGCTCAGAAAAGGACGGCTCAGAGCTAACGCTGTTTACCGGCGTGACCTGTCGGCTTTGTCCGCCACTGTCTGCGGGCTTCTCTGTCTCGGTTTGCGCTTGTGTCTGCTTTTCCTTATGAAACGGATCAACCTTCTTCCCTAAATCCCGCCTCTGGTTACTGACGCCTGCGGATTTCTCCGCACTGACGGGCGGCATCTCGGTATGGATTGTTCTGGCGGTCTCCCATAGATAAAATCCTACCATCCAAATTAACGCGACAACCACGGCAGACACACCAATCCCCAATAGCAGTTTATTTTTTTGCCGTTTTTGTGTTTTTGCCACCTCGACGGCCGTGGATGCCCCACTTTTCTTTGCAGACTGTCCCTTCGCGTTGGCAACAGCGGTGATCCGCGCCTTCACCTCTTTTTCCATGTCGCTTACAGTTTTAACCTATGGCTTTTCCGTTGTTGTCCCGTCCTCTTCTGGTTTGGCGTCTACTGCATCGTTGGCTATTTCTGCGGGTGACGTTTCCGCTTCCCCGGCAAGGTGCTTTCGTGCTTCACGCTCGATGTCGTCCGTCGTTTTTTCTTTATGATTCATTGTTCCGTCTCCACGCGCTGAACGTGGGGGGAAATGGCATTTCCATCGGGGACAGTGACTTTACCCATACCATGATTTTCAATCCCCACGACCTTATGCCCTGCCCTCAGCACAAAGCGCGGATTAATCTGATGAATAACCAATACCTTATAGTTACCCTTCTGCTGCACACTGGAGTTAACGATATGCTCTTTCTCACCATAGGCGACAAACGCGGCGGGAAAGGTTTTGATGGGGGAAAAACCGAGATAGGTAAAGCGTCCATCGTCATAGGCAAAATCGGGAGCGATATCCCGGCTGTCTTTCGCTACCCGCATGTAATAATCCCAGTTACGCGGCGCTTGGGCAGCATTAAATGCCTGCGCGATGGATTGCTTCATCTGCGCCTTTTCACATTCACGTTGTCTCGCCTGCTGCGTTTTCCGCATCTGCGTCTACTCTTCCTGCGGATAACGGTAATCAATGACGTAAGCCAGTTGCGACAGCGGTTGCCCCTTGTCGATAAGGAGAAGTTCAAGACTGTAGAAATGTTTGGTGGTAGTGACAAACAGATTGGTACGCCAGTCTTTATCCTGCGGCTCAAAAACCCGTTCGCTTTCCACCTCTTCATCGCCATCCTCACTGGAGTTCATCGTCCTGATGGGCTGCTTGCGGGTGCTACGCGGATATAGACGCGATTACCTTCCTCTTCGGAGAAAACCAGCGTGGAAACATAACCTTCGGCAGCATGAACAATCGTGGTATTCCGGGGATGGTAGGTCACCTGTTACATCCGGCTATCAACGCGGCTCCCCTGCGGAGTGGCGGCAGCCTGCACATCGCCAGAAGCCAGCACCAGTCCGGCAAGGAAAAGTAATTTCCCTGTTTTCATGGCTATTCCCCCTGCTCTTTTTCACGCTGATAACTGGTGACGACAAATCCCAGCAGATTATTGGCGCGTTGCACATCGGTCATGGCTTGCTGTGGCTAAAATCGCCACGTCATGCGTACCGTCCAGTATTCCGGTTGCACATTACCGCTACGGACATCGCGGATATCGCTTGCGAAAGCGAAGGGTGGACAGTAAATCGGGATTATCAGGATTGCTGGAAGCAGAAATGAAATGGGTAATAAAGGTGATTTCGGCGGTATATTCTGCGTCCTTAAACACCTTGTCGGGTGCAGACGAAAATAATCATAGCCTTCCCGCAAGCGCACATATTGCTGGATAAAATACCTTGCCCGTTAGTTTATCCGCGATATAAAGTTCGGTATTGGTCTGCTTTAATGGCAACAGAATAATAATGGCAATAAGTGAAAGCAGCCAAAAGGCGGTGCCAATACTTGCGATAATAAAGACAATGGTTTTATCGCGTTTATCACGTTGCCGCCATTTTAATTCAAATTCTTGCGCGGTTTTTAAATACGCTGCTTTTTTAGTGAACATCATTGACTCCCAATCCATTATTGACCGGCTCAAGCTGGCCGTAAATGGGGGACAATGCATTATGTTGCCCCGCGCAGCCGGACAACATGCACGGCAAAAGCACTACGCCTGTTATTTTCATGCGCATAATTCCTTGATAAATAAGATGAGGGATTGACTATGCCATTGTCGGCAGATAACGCGTGGGGATTAGTCTTTCAGTTTTGGATGATTTTTATTATTTCCACTCTAGATCTTTCCCCTTTTTAGGGACAATACTTTGAGACTGTTCGGATGTGTTTGATACCCTTTTCCAACCGGCGGCTCGCGCCCTTTCTACAGCGGCTTTAGCCTTACTGACGCCGTATTTTGTTTCTCGTCCTGCAAGATGACCGATTCGACCGCCTTCTCGCTGGCTTTTATCCACACCTTTAATGCCTTCAACAAATCCCTTGCCCTGATGCCACCCTTCCTTGCCAACCGCTTTGCTGCCACCAATCATCCCTCTGATGCCTTTAGCGGCACCAAATAACCCGATAGCACCCGCAGCAGCCCCTTCCAGTGCGCCTTGTACGTCAACCCCCGCTATTTGATGAGCAATACTGGAAGCTCGATAAACAATAACAGCACAAATTAATGACCCAGCACATGCCATCGCCCCCATTAAAATGATATTGCTATCTGTCTCCTCTGTCGCAATGATGGTTAAAATATGGTTAAGGTACTTAATACCGGAAGAGAGCACTAACGCCGCAAATACAACTGTTAATATAGCGGAAAAGATAGATTGCAGCCAATTTTTAAACATCATCCGCAGGAAGATAAACATTAGATAGAAAATAAAAACAGGGGCGGTAGTGGTAAGTAAAATAATAGATAACTCCGCTATTAGAAATATTAACACCGTCCCCACTAAAACCGCAATAATACCAAACCAAGTTAACCAAGATCCTATCGCTATCATCCCATCGGTTTTAACATAGGTTGATGTATCTAATTTCATTAGCCTAGCACTAATTTGTTGCCCTTTTAACCATAATTCATCCAAATAAACCCACGCATTACCTTGGACAGAATGACCATGCTTAAGACCCTATATGGCTTGTATAGAAAGAGTAAGATAGCCGCCAATGTTTGACATAAACATCATCATTATGCTCATCTTGGCTAGATCACAGATAATGCTTTCAATAGGACGTTGTAACTTTCCTGCAAAGACCATATAGCCACACCAGAGTATATAGAGCGCAATAGAGATACCAATAATTGAAGAAAAAATACTCGCGTACTCTACCATTTTCCCAGAAACAGATTGGTTAACAACAGACATAACCTGTGCATCCATTTTCTGAAAGAAATTTGTCATTTGATCTGACATGTTCACCCCGTAAAAATAAGGCCACCAATTTTGGTAGCCCACCATCCTCACTTTATATTTAACTCAGAAAATCTAGTCTTCTGCTCTTCCGTTCCTAAATTAACAAAATTATTCTTGGCTCTTCTCGCCTTTTCGAAATTCTGACTTGATTCTCTATCTTTAAGATATTTACTATAAACATTATACGTTTCATCGGGATGTTGGTTATACCATTCCTCTGATTTAACCTCTTCCTTGCATCCTAAAAGAATAATGCATCCAATCATTACAGTCATAAATCCTATTTTCTTCATCATTCATTCCTCAAAATTTCGGTAACGGCGCATCATATTGATGCTGACGAAATGCTTTTTCACGCTTCGCTGCTAAGAGTTTATCACGTTGTTCTGCTGCTTTAATGTTCATTTCCCATGCACTGGTCAATGAATTTAGTTTAACACTCTTGGCCTGTATTGCGTTTGCTAAATCCTGCGATTCCTTGCTGTCTTTAGCATTGGCAATCCGATTAGACAGATTGCCAATATCTTTCAGCGCATTATTGACCTTTTTTTGTACTTCTGCCGTCTGCTCAATCATATAGTCCTTATTTATGGTTTCCTGCTTGCAGACGTTAAGATAAATTTTTGCGCCATTCGGTAATGGTTTTAGTCTTAAGGTCACAGACATCAAATACTTTATACTTCTCATACAAACCGTTAAGTGTGCCACTCGGCGGATTATCTGATGTTAACAGGTCATTGAGACTAATGCCTTTCTTGTGCAACGTTTTTATTTCACTTTGTAAAAATTTCCCCTGTTCAAGTAACCTCTGAATATCACGAAGCCCTGTCGCCGTGGCCAGTTGGTCTTTGTAGGCGTTCATCTGCGCCTTGTAGTGCTCAACGGCCTCCATCCATTGCTTGGCTTCCTTCGCCCACTGTTGCGCGTTTTCAAGCTTTGCTGTAAAATCAAAAACGGGTATACCTCCGGCATAGTTCGGAGATTAAGCAGTTAATAGCACCGTCGCGATCCCCCATGCCAACATCTTGTGGATTCTCATTATTTATTCCTTAAGCAACTAATTTTAGATAGGCATCTATCCATTCATCTGGGCGCATACCGTCTTGAAACAGGGTATCAAACACTTCCAGATCGTCTTTATCCGTGCTCAATAATTTGGTGGTCACACCTAATCCCGATAAATCCAGTGTCACCAACGCCGCAAAGTCATTCAAATCACCTTTATACAACGGCGATTTAACGATAAGAAACTAGCGCGACAAGGGATCAAGATTTTTAATGATATTGAAATACCGCTCCGGTACTTTTAGCCGGTTCACGTACTGCTCATAATCGGCTTTAGGATTAGCCAGATAGATATGGGTTGTGCATTGTTCCCGCATAGCACCAGAGACGCTGCTTTTCAAAATTTCCTCAGGGGATTGTGTCGCGGGAATGATAATGCCGTTAAGCTTCCTCATTGTTTTTAGCCGGTTATAGACGAAATCTGCAAAAGCGGGATTGCCGATCCATTGCCAAAACTCGTCCATAGAAATCACCAGTCGGCAGCCATCAAGTAAACTGGTCACGCGATAAAGCAGGTAAAAGGCAATTGCTGGGCAAACATCCGGGTTATCCAGAAACTCGGTACCATCGATACCGAAGTTGTCATACTGACTCAAATCAAAGTTGTCATTATCGTTATCAAACACCCACGCCAGATCGCCCCCTTGCGCCCAGCGCGCCAGCCGGATTTTTACGCCATTTTCCCGAGCCTCACGATTATCCGGTTCGCTAATATGGTTAATCAATGCCGTCACCCCAAAACGACGCACGTCACGCGGTAACGCCATAACGCGCTCCACGCCGGTATTAAGGCGTAACTCTTCGCGGGTGGTTAACGTGTTACCGTTAAGCGTACAGATGATTTTCATCAGTTGCTTAACAAAAATGACATTGCACTTAGTCGTATTCAGCATAAACGGTGCAAATTCAGTCATTTCACCACTCTTTATGCTGAAATATTGACCGCCTAATGCGCGTATCCCCGGCTCTGTCGCCCTATCCTTATCGAAAAATACTGTCGTTAACTGTTTGACTGGACTATTAATGGGGAACAGAGCGGTATTTCGCCATTTCTGCATCATCACCATCATAAACATCAGTAATACTGTCTTTCCCGATCCGGCTTGCCCTAAAACATCCGTATGCCCTAATGTTTTCTTTCCGAGTTCATTCACGCCCATTAACGTATTGTGCAGATTCAGATCGTACTTGCCGCCCGCTGGTGTTTTAAGCTGTACCAGTGGCTCACCCCACGGAACGCCTTTACTCTTACCAGAGAAAAAATTATGAAAGGACTCAAAATCCACGAAGTTCTGACTGCTCATCAAGGCCAGTCGTGGGTGTAAATGGTACACGCCCGGGAGTTGCGCCAGATAAGCTGCCCCCAAAGACAACATGGAAAGCGCAACAATCAATCCTAAATCTTCCAGTTCAGTAATTACCTGATTGGTGTGGGCGGTCAGTTCATCCAGCGAGTCAGCATAAATAACTAGCGAGTAATGGTATTTGCCAAACGCAATCACCCCTGAACCATGTAAATCTTTGGCAACTTCCAAATCCAGTAATTGCGAAGCGACTTCATCCCCGGCACTTTTCAGCTTCCTGATTTTATCCTTGATAGCGGCCTGTGCTTCCTGTTTTACCAAGGCCGTAAAAGAGGTTGTCATGACGTAAGTGATAGACAGATAAGCCAGTGAATTTAATAAACCTGTTTCGCTGTTTTCGCAGAAATCCTTTATTTCAATCTAACTGAAAAAGCGTTTTCCTCTCGGTGTATTAATTTTTCCGGTATCCTGCTACAGAAAAATATCTACGCCACCAAGCACTTCGTACAGTGGCGTAGACGACAAACGAACTTCCTGCCAATGACCGGAAAGAAGATATTGATAAAAACTTAACTGTGAAGAATAAACGCCCTTTTTATTTTCAAATATCCCCAGCGGTTGCGCATGAAAGCGCGTCAGCGACGCACTTATTTTACTCACAATCTCGCGCATTTCGGGTAATGTTTCGGCGATGGCTTTCCGCTTGTCGTAGATATTTCTCATTTTGTGTTGCATCTTATGTTCTTTACCAAAAGGCGCATAGCACACGGTAAAGAACAGCCGATTTTGGTAGAGTTGAGACTTTTTTATGCCCTCATAGTATTTTTTGCTGATCTTATCAGCAACAGGATTGCCAATCGGGGTATCCAGATGATCATAAAATTTTTCACGGATACGGTGAGTATAGAAAGTCACCGGCTTCCCCTCCCATGCGCGGATCATGGTATTTAACTGACTATTGATAATCGCTAAATCATTGTCATCCTCGCATTCAAACGGCACCCCGATAACTTCCCATGTCGCCAGTTCGTCGTTCTCACGGGTTTTCACAATATGTGAGGAATAAGGTTTTCTAGCTGCAAGCGTTGATTGAGTTTCATACAGTCTGAAATCTCCTTGATATCGACGGTATCATATTGACTGGCTGAAAATACCGTAGTGCCATAAAAGCGGTTAATGACGTAAATTCCCAGCGTTCGCATTTTCAACCGCATCAAATGAAAAATGGCCTCATCCTCTTGGGTCATCAACTTCATGATGTACCATGCGGCAAAGGCAACGATAAGAAAAAACCAGCTAATATTAGCGCTCAGGCTGATTAATGCACCCTCGACAACTACAAAAGGGACGATGGGAACGCCAATCCCCGGCAACACGGGCTGTCGCGTCAATGCTTTATAGATGGTTGACATTTCGCCTCCTTATATCAGGCAAGCCATTTCCCGATTTCCGCGGCTGACGCAATCAGCGAAGCCCCTAGAATGATCCCCCAGCAATCGCGGATAGTTTCACCCCGAAACATCACCCGAAAACCGATAATTAAGGCGGCTAGCGCCACCACAATCCCGACAAGAGAATGCGCTTCATCAAACACTTTTGCAGCAACGTTTTTTTTTCACCAGTCCGTTAGCCTCAGCGGACAAAGAAAACAACAAGGCGGCCATCAGACTGGCGTATTTATTTTTCAATACTGATAACATAATTATCCTCTACTTGGTTTTTAATCAGCAGCAATGTCACCACGCAGCAAATGACGTGGGTAACAGGTAATATTTCGTTTGGACAGCGATGGAGCCGCTGCGGTTAATGTCCCGAGATTGTCGGTGATATCCTGCTTAACGCTAGGAACAACGTATTGTGGCGTTTTTTTATAACCTATTCTTTGAATATAACTGGTGTTATTAAACATCCCTTCTTTTTTCAACCCAGTTGAAAAATTACCGGCGTAATAGCAACTGAGCGCTCTTTTCAAAGTGCCGCCTCGCTGATAGTAATCGGTCATGATTTTTTCAAAAATGGTAAAATTGGTGCAGAGATCGAAGAGTTGTTCATCATTAACATGGTAGGTTTTAAAATTGGTACTGGTGATTTTCATCAAGCCCAGCGAGTAACGTTTTCCTTTTTTTAATTGGTTAACATGGGTAAGCGCCTGATTTTTGCTCTCAGGAAACAGCCCTTTTTTACGCCTACAATGCCGATGGCATAAGGATTTAAACCGGATTCCACTCTGGCAACCGCCAAGGCTGTATCAGGATGGACAGAAGGCGCTCACTGCATGGCTAAAGCTAGAAAAGCCGTGGTGGATAACATGAATTTACCTCCTCTTTTTATCAGGCAGTGTTCTTTCCTCCTCGGTGCCTAAAATGCGCTTTAAGTTATCCTTTGCTTCATCGCCATGTCTTTCAACCACATAGTGAATAAATTCAGAGATAGTCACGGGACGACCAATATAATGACCGATATCGAGCACAATTTTATCGAGACGGTCACGTAGTACCGCGCCCACGTAAATATTCTTCCCCGGGCGAGAAAGTTGTTTAAACATTATCTTTTTCCTTGATAAAGATGGCGAGCAGCATCGGTGCTTCACCGCATAGAGGTAAATATTGGGTAAGCAACAATTGGTAAAGCTGGAGTCTTCTTTGTTATTCGTTATGTCTAATCCTTTTTTTAACGTATAAAGAAAATCGAATAGTGTATCGTCGTTAATTTGTGTACACCTGTGTCGGCATACGTCCATCCAGAAAGCATTATAAGCTCCTCCTTGAGCGTAAAAATCAAGGCTACCGGCGATCAATACGTTATTCCATCGCTAATTTTTTAGCGGAGAAATAACGAACCATGCAGCATGACTACATCGTTTTCCGCCATACTGCGGATCGCCGATACTGATTTGTTAAAGAGTAGGCGCAACTATTCAGATAACAGGCACCTCTACCAACACTGGATGTTTTCAGAATCAGGTCGCCCGGAAAACGTGGGCGAGGGAAAATGATGACTTAAAAAGCAAGGGGCTAAAATAGAGGGAACCACTATTTTTCAATGAAAAATAAAAACAATGTATTACAAAAATAAAAAGCATATTTATCAATGAGATAAAATCAAACAACATATAAAGTAACACTCCACAAAATTTTTGACTAAATTGCAGAGTGTTTTTTCATTAAAGTTACGTAGAGGCGATTAAATTAATAAAAGTATCTTGAATAATAAAATTAAATAATGACTTTAATTTAGATGAGGAGTTAAGTTCGTACTTATGCATTGCGCTATTTAAATGCGTATCTATCGTTCTTACACTAACATTCAGTTTTAAAGCTATTTCACTCCTCGTTAAGCTAACCCTAAAAAGTGATAAAATTTCTATTTCTCTTCTAGAGAGTTTTGGAAAAAGAGTTGAGTAAGATGTAAAGTCTTCAATCCGAAAATACTTCATTATTCCCCCTATTAATTTTAGCGTAACCATCAAAGCACATTGTTTTGACGATGAAACTTAAACGCTAATTAGGTGACTACCAGAAGGCAGAAATTTAGGAGGAAGATAACGATTTATTCCTTTTTCTCGGCAAAATAGCCTAAGCTGATTTGCGTGATGTACATCATCTTTGTTATAGGTATTACTTAAATGTACTTCTGCTGTTTTAACTGCAATATCTAGCCACTTGGCAATCTCCTTGCAGCTTAATCTTTGTAAAGAAAGGAACAACACATCCCATTCTCTATCCGTAAACATATCGTTAGGTTGAGATAATACAACCGGATAAGGTAACTCACCTTCGATATACTCAAGCAGCGATAAAAACAAAAAGGGTTGAGCATAAAAAAATGCCCCTTCGTAAACATCTTTCTCATCGAAGCGCGGAAAAAAATCAAACCGCCACGGTTGGGGAGGTTCTTTGTAACCACCGGGTAACGTACTCAGCAGCGATAACGGCAATTTCTTATGATTCTCGTGCGTATGAAAAACATCCAGCACCTGAGAAGATTCTACCGTCATCCCCAGAATATCGGTCATCGCGGCATTAGTATAATCCTGAGATTGCGCATCAGTAAAACCACAGGGGATCGTGAGACTTTGGCAAAATTGCTTGATGGGGATGTTCATGCGATCCCCCCTATTTTCAGAAGGGATGCACGTTGGCGCGGCGTCAAATTTTTAGGGCGAGTTTTAAGGGGGGTAGTAGCCATGATAGCGACCTCCAAGGAATAACTGGACTTGCTACCACCAAAGTTCTCACACTAGAGGTGGTAGCCCAGACAGGAGTGAGAAACCGGCTTCCTTGGATACCGGCCACCCTTACGGGTGCCCCGCCTGAGCCACCATTGTTTTACAGGTCTCACTCAGCATTTTACGACATAAAAAAGACGCAAATGGTGTCTATGTCGCCAAGGAAAGCAGCAAGGATATCTTAATAGAGGTTGGTGTATTTTGATTATAGTCCTTAACAGTGTTTACATTGACTTAAAACGCCATAATTTGTCAGTGCCAACTTTTATGCCTATTCTTGGTGTGGCCATATATTCTGGTCTAGCCGTGGTATTGTAAACACAAAAACCATGCGATTGTGTTAAATCAATTTTGTTATTATTTTTTGTGATATTTAATTTTTTGCAGAGTTTACCTGGCCCATTTAAAGAAAGAACTGTGGGTTTGTATAAATCAATTCCTCGAATTAAAACCGCCGCCGGAAATCCTTCACGTTCGGTCACAATATTCAGGCAATGATACATACCGTAAATAAGATAAACATAGGAAAACCCGGCAGCACCAAACATGGCCGCTGTTCGTGGCGTGTAGCCTCTCGCGGCATGACAGGCCGGATCATCCTGCCCTATATAGGCTTCAACTTCGTTGATAACCCCGTAATAGTCAGCAAACTTTAAAACTTTTCCCAGCAAATCCTTTGCCACACAAAGCGTATCACGTTTATAAAATGAACGTGATAAAATAGTATTACTTAACATCAATTAATCCATCAGCGCATTAATCTCAGCGTCAGATAGCCCCGTTGACATTTTGACAATCGCCCGATCAACGCCGTTGGCAAGGAACTGTCTTGCCATGTCGATTTTCGCTTCATGGCGGCCTTTTTGTTCGCCAAGCTGAATACCTTCTTCACGCCCTTTCAAGATACCTTTTTCTATACCTTGCTTCTCGCCCTCTTGCCGTAGCTGCTCTGCAATGGTCATAACCACCTCCCGATAATCAGTTGCTTTCTCCGCAATCTGATGCAAAATTGCTTTGCATTAGAAGTATTTCCTCGTTCTACAATATAACAGATTAATCCTCTAAATAGCTCAGGCTGCAATACCCACTGATTAAGTAAACCTGCTATATCCTGACTTAATTCTAGCATATCGCGGGTGCGGATATGCTTCATCACTAGCTCCATTAGGGCGACGTGCTGATGCGTGACAATCTCCTCGTCAGGGATAGCCGTCACGTCAACCAGAGGAAACGCCTGCATATAGACAGACTTTGCCAGTTCCGGATCAACAAAACAATCCAGACAATGGGTACTGTAGGGATACGGCGAAGTGTTACTTTGATAAAACAGCAGTGGTATCACACGGGTAAGGTATCATTGCCCTGCTCAAGATGCCGTTGCATGGCGGCAACCACATACCTTAAAAATCTGAATGCCATCAGTTTTTCAGGTCTGCTCTGATGTTCGATGACGCAATAGACGTAACTATCATGACCAGCGATGGTCTTCATCGAATAGAGCATATCTGAGCACTGGCTACGCAGGTCTGGCTCAATAAAGCTGCCGGACTCCATCGCCAGCGTACTAAAATCATACAATTGGCGAAGTTTTTCTGGTAAATGAATTTGCAGAAAATTCCTTGCAATCGTGATATCACCAAGGAATTTCTTAAACAATGCGTCGTGATGGGAAAGTGTCTTTTTCATCAATGCAGTATACTCGTGAAGGATAAGCCTCGCCATCCTCTCACATCAAAATTTGATGCTGCCAATTTTTATCCCCTTCTTAAGCTGTTCTTTCAGGGCTAACATCGCTGCCTTTGACTGCTTAAATACCACCATGCTACGCTTATGTTTCATTAACTGCTCTGGTGAGTCGAGCTTGATTTCTTTTGGAAACGGTTTTGTTTTTATCCCCATCAGCCCCTGATTTTCAATGCGCCAGTTGTTTCTATGGGTCTCCGTCCAGCCAACCTGTTTTCCCTGACGATCCAGTTTTGGCACTTTAACCGCCGTGGCCTCCTCTTTTTTAAAGCTGATCACACTGCCGTGCTTAATCTGTTCACGCTCAATTTCCTCCTCCAGATTCACACCCTAATAGGTCACTTCTTTTTTATTTTTTAACGTGCGTAACGTGATATAGTTTTGGTTACCATTTTTAGGATTAAATCGATAGCTAGCACGACCAAATTTTACCACCTCATATAAACCACGTTGCCGGTCATGTTCTCGCTTCAATTCACTCTTAAGGCCAAACTGATACTTATGTGTACAGGTCACGCTGTATCCCATTTTTTGCAATGGCCCGGCGAACTTTTCCCGCAACTCACGTAAATCCTGTTTTCTTATGTTGATTCGTTTGCCATAATTATCCGGTATGCGTAACAATACGTGGACATGATGGCTATAGGTATCTTTGTGATAAGCCATGATAAAACGATTGTCCGGGTATTTTTATTTTAACGTGGTTTCCACCGCCTTAAACGCATCGGCTTCACTGACACTGACAACATTCGGAGAAGAAAAAACCATATTGTGAACCAGCTTTGGCGCACTTTCATCTTTGTGTATCTGTTTATCTTCCCTATCTGTCATAAACGAATAGGATTGCTTACGCTCTTCTCTTTCTTTAATAAAATACTCTTTTCCATCACTATCACGCAGCGTCAACTCCCCTTCACGCGCAATATAGTTAATTTCGTTTTTAACCCCGCGTGGCGTGCGACCGCTTCCGGTGATACGCACCAAAACCTCACAACTGTTCCCATTTTTAAAAGCCCGATCTCTGACACCTTTTGCATAATTCTTACCGCCATGACGGACTTTATGGGCTTCTGGAAACCGTCTGATTTTTTCACGCCGTTGTTCAGAAACTCGTCTAATCCGATCTTCTTTTTTAACCTTAACGCCCATCATCACCCCCGTTTGACTTGCAAAATATTTTCGCGGGCATCAGCTAAATAGTTAATCTTTCGTTTAACATCTTCAATCAAGGCGCTTAATTTTTTGATATCCGCCCACATGTTTTTATCGTTAACCGGCAATAGTTGCCTTTGTGCTATTAGATAGTAAATATTCTGACCAATGCGCACAATTTTATTACGTGTTTTACGTAATTCTCTGATTTCATTTTCAAGCATAACCGGTTCACGGCTTAACGTCTGATTGAGGCGAAATTAGATTTCTTTTGATAATGTCCAGCCGTGTTTTTTCGCTCTCTCACTGATTTTATCATACGTTACTTCATCAACATTAAAACGCATATTGACTGATAAGTAATCTCTATCCAAATCATTTTTATTGCTATCGATTTTTTTATCCTTTGATAGGATAGCTAAAGCAATGTCTTTTAAAAACGCGTTAGCACTACGACATCCTTTTTCGCTGCTTATCGTTTTTAATTCTTGATATTGCTCATCGGTTACTCTGAATCTTAGCATTTTCATCGCTTCATATCAGCCTTTTAAAATAGGTGTATTTTTGGTGTAATAATAGCGTATTAAAGACGTATCATTCATCTTTTTGTTGTAAAATTGATGTATTTTTGATATTTAGCCATTTTTACCCCCAAGAATCCCGCTACGCCTATCCTGCATCGTGTGTTGATATGTGGCTTTGGTGTCCGCTGCTTCGCTCCATAGTCGGTTAAATTCTCGTGTATATTTTTCGGCAATATCTGGCCGGTTACGTAGGTAAATCACATTCTCCGCGTTACGGGATGCAGCACTCTGTGTGTAGTTAAACGACCCCGTTTCAACTGAACGACCATCAACAATCATAAATTTGTTGTGCATAATCGCATACTTGTCATTGAGTCTTACCGGTACGCGGTGATTAGCCAAATAGGTCACGGCGGTATACTTTCCTCCGTTCGATTTCTTGTCGGCAACGACACGAACATTAACACCTCGATTTTGTGCGTCAACGAGGGCTAAGGTAATCGGCTTACTGGTAAACGAATAGGCGGCAATATCAATCGACGTTTCCGCCTCTTCAATTGCCGTCATGACTATCTGCTGTGCCGTCCTCCCCGGTGAAAAACCGACTTCCATATCCTGAATGATGGTACTGGCTGAAAGCGGAGATGTGAAGGTCAGAAGGAATAAAACAATCGCAGCGGTTACTTTTACGGGTTTACTCATCGTTAGTGGCACCTTGATAGTGAGAGTCGCTATTCTCTTCTTCTCTGACCAAAACCGCAAGGAGTCGATGAAAAGGCATCGCGTAATGAAGCATTGACGTTATCTCCTCACCCGCATAAGCCATCACCCAAAGCGCCACAAAAAAGGGAATGGTATAATTATCTGGTGCCGTAAAATTATTATTAAGATGATAATGCAACCCAATCCGATAATCACAAAAATAAATCCCTTAAACGCATGTAAAAAGGCAAAGAATGTGACTGTGGCGATATGCAGCATATTCGCAAGAGTGATCCGTAAAGCAAACCACAACCAGCGAATGCCGGTCATGATAGTTCGCCTCACCTTACCTAATTTTCTCTTACGCTTTACCGTATTGATGGATTTTTTTACCACCTGACGTTCTGCACCCTGTGGAAACTGATAAATATTATTTTTCATTTTCCACCTTGCTTGGATGCCAGTAAATTTTTTAACTTATAAATTTCCCGCTTACCTTTTTCCCGTTGCTGCTCTTTCTCTTCCTGCTCCGGCGTCAGATTGCGATTATTAAAAGTCACCATATCAGCTTTAGCATCGTAACGAATACTGTAATCGGGTAAGTCGTTCGCTTTAGCCAGTTGCTTAATGTTATGCTTGAATGTTTTTAACAATGCAGTGCTTCCCATTTTTAAGTGCAGTTTTTCAAGAGAAATCGTAAACTCTCCCTGATTACCACAATGCTTATGGGCTATTTCATAAAGTCGCCTGTCTATTGCTTTTCTGATACGGAAGTAGTCGGGACTGATTTTTAGTATTTTTTTATGTAAATCCTGATAGAGCCAGTCAGGTAAAGTTATTTCAACCATGCCAATATTACCTTTCTTTTCGTCAAAAATTCGCCAACTATCGATAAGTCCAAATCCTATTGATTCCTATTTTTTATCAGAATATATAATATTAGTTGTTATTCTTGTACTAGCCAATCTTTTTAAAGACTTTTCTAATTCATTATATGTTCTACCACCTATTTCTCTATTCGTGGTTACTAAAAAATCATAAGGTGTAAAACAAATGGTTATGCTTATCTCTTCATTATTATTCATAGCTTCTTGTAGCTTGGATATACTATAAATCCAAACGTCCTTATCAAAGATTGTTGCCATACCTGATGATGTCGGTTCTACAGTAACGGTTATATTCCCATTTTTATATTTCCTAGTCTTTGTATCCCCTCCCTTCATAGCAAAGAAAGGATGCTCCATGCTTGCCATTTAATCCCTAAAACTTGAAAATTCTACCTCATCAGTAATAAAAAACTTCAGTTCATGTTTACGTGGGCGTAACGTTCTCAAGTTGCTTACTCTCTGATTAATTGTATGATTTACCATAGCCTCAATCCTGCCTTATCAGGGTTGCTGGTAAGAGTCAGTGCTGAGTGACCGCTCAGTGCTGACTCGCTCGTTTTGGGATTTAAAAACCCATAAAAAACCGCAAAACACTGGGTTTTAAAAACCAAGTCAACAAGGATGGTAAAAATTGCATAAAAAATATCCTTTTTATGTGGATAACACAGGTTTCAAACTGGGATTTATAAACTAAAGTAATGGGATTTAAAAACCAACATGTCGTAAAAGTTTTTTTTTCATATGCCTACAGACAAAAAAATCTTTTAACTGTTTTAACTTATACATAACTGATCTGTTAACCCCGATTTTTTCCCCTGAAGCTGTGGATAACCCTGACAGCAACAACGGGACAATTTGCCCATTTTCCCTAAACGCCTGTGTTTGGCATCATCGTGCGCTTTTTAAGCAACCGTGTGACCATGCTTCAATGCTTTGGTTGTTCGTTCCTCGTCGCTACGCGCCTGCGGTACGCCTCAGCCAAAGACTGCGGCGAGCGGAGGGAGTTACAGGAACTTATTCTTTTATGATTTTAAAGCCCCCAGAAAGCCTGTAGCGCCGTTTTCATGGGTTTAGATGCCCATCAGGGCATGGAAGGTATGAAAATCGCTTACAGAGGCGATGGAGAAATCCCTAACAGTGCAAAAGACATCATCTGTAAATCAAATGTAAGCCCCTTAGGAAGCCTGTAGCGGCCTTTTCTCCGTTTCAAACGGGTGAATGGCCATTGGAAGTGCAAAAACCGCTACAGCGGCTTAGGCGAGACTTTAAAAGAAACAAGGTTATGCACTTAAATTCTAGAAGAAATAAAATCTATCTATTATTGACTTTACAACCATTTAGGCGTGATATGTATTTTTTCCATCTATTGGGATACTATTCACTCAAACTATGCCGGACGGCAGGAGATAAAAATAAACATACAAGAAGCATTAAAGATATTTAATTTATTAGATGAATTGGTTGAGAAATATATCAAAATAACCTATAAAAATTGGCATTGAAATATCATCAGGATCGTAATCCTCAGGGTAACGAATTAATGAAAGCAGTTAATGCCGCTTTTTGATTTTCTTATGACTAACATTGATAAAATAAATTAGTTTCAAAGTAGTAACGAAGATGACCGTTATAACTACAGTAAAGAATTAGAAAACGTATTAAAAACGTTTTCCAACTTGTCTGGGGTGATCTTCGAGGTGATCGGTAACTGGGTATGGATTAGTGGTGAAACTCGTGAACACAAAGGCGCACTAAAAGAATCGGTTGCAAATAGGCAGTAAAGAAAAAACAGTGGGTTTATCGTCCTGAAGAGCATAGAAGTCGATTCAATAGAAAAGAGCACAGTATAGACGAAATTCGAGAAATGTATGGAACAAATGGCCGCCGTAAAGCTAAGAGCTGGTATCGAGTATAAGTTAGAGCGTAACGCTCAAGAGCGGGGGCGAGAGCCCCCTCACGATTCTTGACTTTCGGAGGCGACATAAATAATACAAAAACATTTAAATTAGGATATCTATCCCTTTTTGAGCGTGTTTGTGGCTTTCTGGGTAATGGGTGGCGAATAAATAAGCTACATCAGGATGATGGAAATTAAATAAAACTGATGAATCCAATACTAAAGAATTACTCTATTTTTTCCAGAAAGGAAAAAGATCGAATCATGATTTATGGCAGTGTTGATTATTATCACTACAGCTACGGTAAACTGAAAAAATGCTCTGTTTCACTCACAAGAAATGCCAGTGCAATTGCAAAAGATATTAAACGAAAAATATTAATCACTGCTGTTGATGAAATCAGAAAAGCTAACGAGTATCACCAGAAAGAACAGGAGAAAAAAGAATTTTAAAAGGAATGCTAGCATAGCAAGTAAAGTTAGAATCTTATTATAATGCTATTACGGGCATTGTCGCCTCAAGTGGTATTCGTGGCAGGGTAAAAGAAGATTGTGACGGATATAACCTAAAGCTCTATAAGCTCACCACAGAGCAGCTAATCAAAATTGTTGGGTTTGTATCTACATTATAAATCCTATTTACGCCAGTCTCATTGAGGGCTGGCTATAATAAAAATACCCTAACCATCTTATAATGTTAAGATGCCCGTAAGGGCATGAAAGGCGCGAAAAATGCTGATAGAAGAATACAAAGCGTTATACGCACCGATACGTGAGCGTAGCGAACTTCTGAATGACATAGCCCACGAAACCGCGCTGTGCGAGTCATGCCATTTAGAGCTATCAGCAACTTAATTGTTAAATCGTCGAAGACAAAAGAGAGTTAAAGTGATATGGAATTTCATTGATGAAATGTCACAAGGGAAAAATATAGTGGATAAAATCTATCATAAAAAATCAGGTGGGAAGTTACGAAAAATGTTAACTGTGTATTCAGATGGTGAAAAATTAAGACTAAATTTTTTATCATGGATAGGACAGATCCGACTCGCTCAGAGAAATCTAAAGGTATTAAGGCAAAAAGAATAATTTTAATGGATAAAGACCTTTTTTGAAAATATTTTTTCTTTGAAAGAAAATTTTGAACACTTACACTTACACTTACACTTACACTTACACTTACACTTACACTTACACTTACACTTACACTTACACTTACCTGATATGGCTATTGATTTCATGGCGTTTTTTCAAAAGGATAACAAATGAATAGTGGTGCTAATGAAGTAAAACCGTCTCCAGAAGATGTAAAACAGATGCGTATTGCTGCGGGCTTAACATTAAAAGAATGTACTAATATTTTTGGCATTAGTTTGCGAATCTGGCAGAAGAAAGAAGAATCAAATAATGTCAGTAGCCGAAGCATCACAAAAGGCGAATACCTTTATTTGCTTTTACTCGCTGGAAAACACCCTGAATTTACCCTAAATAAGCGAACCGACATAGAGGAATAGCATTTAAAAGAACCAGCACATAACCACCATAAAACCACACGATGCAGGATGGGCGTAGCGTCCCAAAATGTGCTATTTTCTGACGCTACGCCCGCTGCTACACGGGGTTCTTGGGGGTAAAATGGCTAAACATCAAAAATACATCACTTTTACAGCAATAAGACTTGACAATACGCCTTTTATACATCATTATTACATCAAAATATGACTTTTTTGTCATTTTTACATCAAAAATATATCACTTTTAAGAGGCTGATATGAAGCCCAAAAGCATTAGGGCAGCCATCCAGATGATGCTGCAAGAAGTGGAAGAAATGTTATCTCTTGGTGTATCAAGAGAAGATGTTTTTAAGGTTGTTTCAGAAAGATTTAACATTGCTAATGTGAATGTTAGAAGTTTTGATACTGCATTATATCGAGCAAGGGTAAAACGATCTAAGCTAGAAAAATCTACTAATTTATCTTATAGAAAAGATAGGGTGGAAATTAGCAAAGATCCCCTTTTATCTAAAAAAAGACAAACCGAAGAGAAAAAAGAGGAAAGAAGTAATATCCCTAATAAAGGAATTATCGGTAAGGAATTTTTCGACGAAATCAACAATTCGTTTGATCCAAATAAATTTATAGATAAATATTGAGGTGAAAGATGAAAGTAGCAGTTATTAATTACAGTGGTAGCGTCGGAAAAACATTGGTTTCGACTTATCTTCTTGCTCCTAGAATGAAAAATGTGAAATTCTTTTCAATTGAAACAATTAATCAATCGGCGACAGATTTAGGTATTAAAGATGTAGTCAGTTTTAAAGGTGATGATTTTTCAAAACTGATTGAAGATATTTTTTTTGAAGATTCTGCCATTATTGATATCGGCGCATCTAATGTAGAACAATTTTTAATGTCTATGTCACGCTTTGATGGCGGAGCAAATGAATTTGATTTATATTTTATTCCTGTTACTAAAGAAGACAAAGCCATAAAAGAAAGCATGAAAACGGCACATGCCTTAAACAAGGTGGGGGTAGAAAGAGAAAAAATTGTTTTTGTACCCAATCGTATTACTCCTGGTGAAGATGTGGAAAAGGTTTTAGAGGCTGTTTTTTCTTTTGTAAAAGAAACTAAAATCGGAAAAATTGATAAAAATTCTGTGATATACGACAGTGAGGTTTATGAATACTTGGCTCATCATAAAATATCGTTTGAATCTCTGACAGAGGAAGATGCAGAGGAATTTAAAGTTAGAGCAAAACAATCTAATGATGTAGATGAACGACGTAAAATGGCACGTCGTTATACTTATATGAAACAAGCTATTCCTGTTAAAAACAATCTTGATAAAACATATTCTCTATTAATCGGAGAGTGATATGGACAAGCAACCTGATAAATTAGAGGTGTTAATGGATTGGTTTCTAGGTGATGCCAAAGAAATCAATGAGACACAGAAAAAAATGCTGGGAAAACAAACAGCACTACTTGAGCGTGTTGACGAACTGAATAAATGCATTGACTCTAAAATAGAAAAATCAATTCGAGATGTTATTATTAGAGTGAGCGATTCCTGTAATGAAACGAAGTCTAAAATTAAAAGACGCCGATTTATCACTATAATATTGCTTTGTTCTGTCCTTAGTGCTCTTATCGGCGTTGAACTGACTTTGTTCATAATCAAATAAATATAGTAAAATATGTCACTTACATCTTTATGACGAACATGTGAGTGACATATTAAGATGAAATTTAAATTTATCCTTTAAACTCAAATTCCACTTTCCCGTTGGTTTTGTCCTGTAAATAGAATGACGGTAAGGATGTCAATTTTTTCTTGCAGGCAAGTTATTGGATTTCGCTTTTGTTAATCAAAAATTCTTCAAGGGTACGTCCGGCACTCAGGGCTTCGGCAATGGGTTTGGGTTTTCGGCCTTTGCCTGTCCATGTTTTTGTTTCGCCATTTTCGACAAATTCGTATTTGGCGGGGGCTTTGGGCTTCTTGCTGCGTTTCTTGCTGATGTTAACATCATCCCCTAACAACTCTTCTGCGGTAAACCCTTCACCTTCAATGAGTTGCAAAATTTCTTTGCGCTTTTCTTCTCGTAGCGCCCGTTCTGCCGCTTCTTTTTCTGCATCGGTGCGGCGCTCTTCAATCACAGCTCCCAGCTTTTCATGCATTTCTTTAAGCAGTTCAAAATTGGTTTCCCGCGCAAAAGCGCGAGTCGAACGGATGTTGCTGAGAACGCGCCGGATTTCACCATAACTTTCTTTCTCGCTCATTTTTTCCTCATGTGTTACTTAACATAGTGCCAGACTTTGGCAGGAATCTTGTCGTAAAGCCGATTCATCGTCAGTTCTGCCAGTCGGTGATCGACTGCTGACTGAAAATAGAGGTATTCGTTGCCATCGAGTCTTTCGGCTATGCGTTCGGCCATTTTCTCCACCGTTTCTTTGGTCGAGTAACGTCTAAACTGCAATAACCATTCTATTTTATTTTTGTGTTGCATTATTTACCGTTGTTGTTAAATTCAAATCCGACTTTTCCGATGGCCTTGTCCTATAAAACCAGTATTGCCGAGAAAGGCTTGCCCGTCTTTTTGCTGGTAAATCCTTTGATTTCAGGTGTTTTTTCCTTTTGGATCAGTGTCTCAATCTGTTTGGTCGTGATTTTCTTCTCTGCAATCGTTGACCAGATTTTAAAGTCACATCCCGTACAGGCAAACAGTTTGGGGAGGATCACAATATCTTTACCACAATGAGGGCAGGGTGTTGCTAACCTTTCTACCTGTCCACTATGAGATTTAGATTCACCTTTGATTTCGCCAACGCTAACATTATTTACCTGTTGACGCAATTCTCCGACAAGTTCACACTCACCGCGCCACAGCGGCCGGTTTCCCCTGTGCGTAATGCCTGTAGTACCTCAAACGCGTTGTCCGGTATATCCTCATCGCAGGTGTCAGATGCTTCACCTTTGAGAAAGGCGCTAAACCCGGCATCCATCGTTTTTGTTGCCCGTGCGCTAAATGTTTGACCTTCAACCTCAACGACAACCGAGGCTTCCAGATAACGCTTGTTGGGCATGAACTGCACCAGATAATGTTGTGCGATTGCCAGATAAACTAACCGTTCATGCTCACTGAGGGCGTTTAATTCCTGTACGTTGGCGGTAGGGATAATCGCGGTATGCGCCGTTACCTTGTCACTGTCGAACGCCTTGTTTTTTCGGCTCCGATCAAGGGCAAGTCCGTTAAAATCTCTAATACCTTGCAGTGCCTCAAGCGCCTGTGGCGCTTCGTTAAACTGCTCATCAGACAGATAGGAGCAATCGGAGCGGTTATAGGTGATGGCTTTGTATTTTTCGCGTAGCTGCTGGGTGATTTCTAGTGTTCGCGCCGCCGTCATCTTGTGCTGGCGGTTCATCGTCTGTTGCAATCTCACCAGATTGAACGGGAGTGGCGGGGCAGTTTCTTTCTCCTGTACGCCAGCGGCCTTTATATCAGCGTCCTTACCGCGCAGACGTGCGGCGAGTGCATCAGCATAACTTTTGCTGGTAAGACGCTTCTTGTCGTCCTGCGGCGCATTTTCGTTGACCTTCCAGTTGGCGGCGAATGTCTGGCCGCTCACGGCAAAATCACCGATAAGCTGATAGTAAAAAATCGACGTGTGCGACTGATTGGCAAGATAGCGGCGCACTATCAGGCCAAGGATCGGCGTTTGTACTCTTCCTACGGACAAGACGACCTGATAGCCATTTTTGCGTCCTTCAATGGTATAGGCACGGGTCATGCTCATGCCGTAAATCAAATCGCCGGCGGCTAGCGTCGGTGTTGTCGTTAATCAGCAAACGCTTAACTGGCTTGCTGTTACCGGTATATTCCAGCAACTCCTCAACAGTAATTGCCCCTCGTTGTCTGGATCGCCGGCATGGATGATTACATCAACCCGGTTAATCAGGTCGACGACGGTTTGGGTATGCGCTTCCTTCCCGGCAATAGGCTCATAGCGCAGCGGGTAAAGCTGCAACGACAAATACTCGGCTTTCCACTGCGCATAAGCGGGATTATACACTTCCGGCTCAATCGATTTCAGGAGATGCCCGTAGCACCATGTCACGACGTTATCGGCTGATTCAAGATAGCCGTCATTTTTTCTGAAAATTGCCCCCTAGCGCTTTAGCGATATCATTCGCCACGGAGGGTTTTTCTGCGATAAAGAGTTTTATACTGATGTCCTTTTTCCAATAGTGCCTTCTCAAGTGCAGTGATCACCCAATCGGGACAGGCGCGCGAACTTGGTTTCGTCGGATCGTTTAACCATGAATGTACAGACCGTATTGAACATGGCTGCATTGTGAACTCTTCTATCAATTCAGCCGCTCTAATCTGAGTTAATCTATTTTCAAACAAAATGAGTCTGAGCTTTTCTCTGTTATTCATATTCTTTTGCATCCGGCATCGGTAAGCCAGACGAAACCCCATCTCTGTATTTAAATGCTCGATTCCATATCATTTTCTATGATTTCCTGTATAGGGTGGTGTAAATCTGTATCGTCAGGAAGATAAAAATACTTTTCCCGCTATCCTCCAAATTTACTACCAAGTAGTCTGAATTAAAATGCATCGTATTCTAATACTACATGACAGGTTTTTCCACGCCTAATCTGCTCAAATATCTTTTTGAAAAATATTTTTCTCTCTTCTTCATCAACTTCTCTGCTTTTTCTGTTTTACAGTGATAATCGCCATAATTAAGTGACATGCTGGCGAAATTGCGAACAGATAGAAA